>JASHUO010000664.1 GCA_030039975.1 Alphaproteobacteria bacterium | reverse complement strand
GCCTTGAGGGGGTGTTTCAGCCCCAGCAGCATGATGTGCATGCCGTCGGGTTTGAATTCCGCGCTGCCGCCAGCCTTGACCGGCACATTGGCGAGCGGCCGCATCTTCATGACGCCGTTGTCGTTGAGCGTAATATGCAACTCGGCCTTCGAGGCAACCGTGGTCGATGCGCCGGTCAAGCGATCATCCGCGGCACCGCGGTTCATCACCTTTAAGTAAACTGCGCCGTTTGCCGCCGAAGCGGCAGTGGCGCGGGCCCAGGCATGGCTGATCTCGATGGGCGAGCTGGCTTGTGCATAAGCCGTCGATACGACCGCCATGCAAAGAACGGAAGCTAAAACGAGTGCGCGCACGAGGACGCTCCATCCATAGGGTTGAGAGGCCGCTACTTCCCGCCGGTTCCTTGGCTCAGCAGCGGAAGTACCGTCTTGTCGAGCTGCTGCTGCGTGACCCCCGTTTCATCGGGGCTGAATCGCGCACGCACCACGCCATTCGCATCGACGACATAGGTGACCGGAATTGATGCCGGCCTGCCGAAGCCGTTCACGTCAACGTCGACGAGCATGGCGGCCGGATAGGAAAAAGCTTTCATCACCTTCACCACGTCGCTGCGCTCACGCGGAAGATCGGCGCTGATGCCAATCATCTCGAGGCCTTGCCCGTGATGTTGCTGGTAGAAGGCATTGAGCGCCGGCATCTCCTGGCGGCAAGGCGCACACCATGTCGCCCAGAAATTGACGATGACCACCTTTCCGTGGAGGGCGGCCAGGTCGAATGTGGCACCGCCCAATTCCTTTGCCGTTAGCGAGGGTGCCGGTTGTCCGACCTCCGTCGCTGCCAGGGCGAGATGAGCCGCGAAGCCGAGGGCGATGACACTTGCCATCGGCGGAATAAACCAGAGAGTTCTGCTCATGTGGGCCTCCCCGTCGCTTAGAAGTGGTAGGCGACAATGAACTTCATCAACCAGGGTGCGGTCAGCTGGTCACCCCTGAAGCGCTGCCACACCGGAAATTCGAAATCGAGATAGGTCGAGAACTGATAGATGTCGGCCTCGACCCCCGGCGAGAGCAGCAGGCGCTGGTAACCGGAGGCAACGGGTTGCGCCGAATTCGGGCCGCTGTCGCGGGTCCGCTCCGAAAAGATGGCCTGAGCCAACGGAGTGACCATGAGATTGCCAAACATAAAGCCGTTGTAGGTAATCCCACCGGCGGTATCGATTTCGGTGCCGGGGCGGTAGCCTTCTTGGGTGAAGACCGGCTGGTCGAGCAGCGTCTGCGCGTACCAGCTCCAGATGTTGTCGCTCGTCAGAGCGGCGCGATGGTAGCCGCCAAGCAGGAGATCGGTGCTGCCGGACCCGATCTGGCTGTCGCGATCGACGATGTTCGGTTGCTCCTGGTAACTGCCGGTCGGCAGTTTGACGCCGAAGGTCAAGCCCGTCGACAGGTCTTCCGAGAACCCGGTGTAGAGGCCCTGGACTCGGATATCGCCGAGATCGGACCAATGGGCCGTCTGCAGGTTGGGCGGTGAGCTCCCAAAATTCGTGTCGGTCGTGAACCTGCGGTCCCAATAAGGGATTTCCAGGTTAACCCCCCAGCTCCGATTGAACAGGTATTGCAGGCCAGCGGTGTAGAAATACGTCTCGAGGTTCTTGTCGCCATTGTCGGAGGCCGGCGCCCGGCCCGTGTTATGCCAATTGATGGTTTGATCCTGGTAGTCGAGCTCCAGATACGCGGTGCCGCCCGCACTGGTGGGCAGCATCGAGGCCGTGCCGACGGCGAAGACGTCGCAGCCGCAGGCACAGGCCAGGCTCGGCTGCGGCGACATGCCCAGGACAAAGGCCGCGGCCGAAAGAATGCAAGAAGTGATGCCGAAGGGGAGGGTGACGCCAAGGCGCCGGACACTCGTTATATCGCGTAGATCGGAAGAAGAAGACATGATTTCCTCGCGTGAACAGGAATGGACTCCACGTCGAAAAGATGCGCACCGTGCGGTCGATCAAGCGACCGGCCGAACGGCTTCACTCCAAGGATTGGCGGGGGTGCGCGCGCGTCGTAGGTGGCAACCCGCGGGTGTGAGTCGGCGGTGACGCCGGCGGCGCGCAGAACGATGCCCGTCCAACTCGCCGGCCCGGCGAGCAAAATCTCGACCGGCGCGATGTAGGAGGCGCCGATGGCGGTACAGGCAGTACAGAGAGGACAGCAATGCCGGGAATGACCGTCTCCGGTGCCGGGTGCGCCGGCCCCTCCACCATCAGGGGCGCCGGTTGAACCATGGCCGCTGAGGCACATTGCGAAAGCCGCGGAGCTGCCGGCATCGGCAATGCGAAGCTCGACCGCGATGAGCATCGGCAGCAAGGCCTGCACGTAGAGCGCCAGCAACGCCAGCCATGCGCCGAATGTCCGGGATTTTCGCCGACCCGGACTCATGGCTCGCTCAGCTTGCGGGCCACGTCGGCCCTGTCCCAATCGGGATCGGCCGACCGCATCCCGGCGGAGAGCTTCAACGCGCGCTGCCAGTGGCCGCGCGCCTCGTCGCGCCGCCCGAGCGCGGCGACGATGTCTCCCAGATGGTCTTCGCACGGCGCGCATCGCGGCTCCAGCGCGACCGCCCGCTGCGCGTGAAACAGCGCGAGCTCGAGCTTCTTCTGTCGGAAGAGGACCCAGCCGAGCGTATCCTGGAAGCCCGAATTCTGCGGCTCGAGCGCCGCGGCACGGTCTGCCCAGTTCAAGGCTTCGTCGAGATTGCCGCCGCCCATGGCGAGGCGCCAGGCGACGCCGTTCATGCCGTCCGCATTCCCCTGGCGTGCGGCAAGGCGATAGAGACGCGTCGCCTCATCGTCGTTCTTGGTCACGCCCCGGCCCGTGGCGTACATGTCGGCGAGATCGACTTGCGCCACCGGATTGCCCTTGTCCGCCGCCACACGGAAGAGCCGAACCGCTTCCCGATCGTCTGGCGCGACGCCGCGGCCGGCGGCGTACATGGCGCCGAGGTAGGCATTCGCCGCGACGTTGCCTTGGCCCGCGGCAAGCCGGAAGAGGCGGAGGGCGGCGGCATAATCGACGGGAACACCGCGTCCCGCGACATAGAGGAGGCCGGTCGAAGCCTGCGCCTGCGCATTGCCGGCATTGGCCCGCGCGCAGTCTTGGCGAGCGGCGGCATCGCTGAACGCGCGGCAATCGAGCGGCGGGTCGGGGCGCAGTTGCGCGTTCGCCGTCCCTGCCGTGGCCGCTAGAGCGAGCAGCGCTGCGCTCGCAGCGAGCCCCCGCGCCATCGCCCCCATCGTCAATGCGTGTAAGGGTGCGGCGCGGGAACAGCGCGTGCGAATAACCGACCGGACTGTGCTACTTGCCCTGAAATCCTCGCCAAGTTTCATTTGCTCGAAGTGATCTCCGAAAAGCCAAAGGCGCCGGACCGCCGCAAGACGGTCCGGTAGAGGCGACTATTCCGTGGAGATCAGCCGAAGGGTGGGGCGCGCGAGCGGTAAGATGCGGGGGGTGCGCCCGAGAGGATGGTGTGCCGGGTGGCGAGCGCCACCGGCTGCGGCGCCGCCGGGGCGGGGAGTATCGCCGGCGGTGGCGCGGCGAAGGCAGCGAGCACGCTCGTCGCCGCGCACACGGCGCAATCCGCGCGATGGTGATGATCGCCACCGGGTTCGCCTGGGTGCGATTTGTGGCCGACGAGCTTCGCCAGGAGCTCATGCGAGGGGCCGACATGCGCGTCATCGGCGTGGTGCGTGTCGCTGGCGTCGAGCGCGCCGACGAGATCGAAAGCGAGGTGGATCGGAACCAGCGCGTCGAGAAGCAGCGCGAGGATGCCCAGCCAAGCGGCGATCGCGCGGCCCTGCCTCCTCGACATCATCGGCGCTCGCCCCCTCAGCGAGACTGAAGCTTCGGCGACAGTAAAGTGAACGGGGCAAGGCGGCAAGGGCGGACGGAAACCGCGGCGATGGTTTCCTGTCGCAGGAGCGGTTGTTAAACTTCGAGAAATAGGGGAGGGACGCATGGAATACCGCAATCTCGGCCGGAGCGGTCTCAAAGTCTCGGCGCTCTGCCTCGGCACGATGAATTTCGGCGGCGCCACCGATGCCGCGACGGCCGAGCGCATCGTCGACCGCGCGCGCGAGGCCGGGGTCAATTTCATCGACACTGCGGACCAGTACAATCAAGGCCGCTCCGAGGCGATCACCGGACGGGCGATCGCGCGCGACCGCGACCGCTGGGTGCTCGCCACCAAGGTCTACAACCCCATGGGCAGCGGCCCCAATGAGCGCGGGCTCTCGCGCAAATGGCTCCTGCAGGCGGCCGAAGCGAGCCTGAAGCGGCTCGGCAGCGACTACATCGACATCTACTATCTCCACAAGGAGGACCATGGAACGCCGCTCGAGGAGAGCCTCGGCGCCCTCGGCGATCTCATGACGCAAGGCAAGATCCGCTATTTCGGCGTTTCCAACTACCGCTCCTGGCGCATCGCCGAGATCTGCGCGCTCGCCGACCGCCTCGGCCTCGCCCGGCCGGTGGTGAGCCAGCCCTACTACAACGCGATGAACCGCATGCCCGAGGTCGAGCAGCTTCCCGCCGCCGGCTTCTACGGGCTCGGCGTCGTGCCCTACAGCCCGATGGCGCGCGGCGTACTCAGCGGCAAATACCGCGCCGATGCGCCGCCGCCGGCGGAAAGCCGCGCCGGGCGCCAGGACAAGCGCATGCTGGAGACGGAATGGCGGCCGGAATCGCTGCGCCTCGCGCAGGAGATCAAGGCCTATGCGCAACAGCGCGGCATGACCGCCGGCCAGTTCGCCGTCGCCTGGGTGCTGAACAACCGCCTGGTCACGGCGGTGATCGGCGGCCCGCGCACCGAGGAGCATTGGCAGGATTATCTGGGCGCTCTCGACTGCCGCTTTACCGCCGAGGACGAGGCCTTGATCGACCGGCTCGTCACCCCCGGCCATCCCTCGACACCCGGCTACAACGATCCGCAATACCCCATCGAGGGCCGGCCGGTGCGCAGCGCCGGGTGAGGGCGGCCCTCGCTTTCGGGCCGTGAAGACCGGCAGAAAAGAAGTGCTTCCACCGGCTTGCCGTTCTGCCCTAGAACGGCGGGAGGTCATCGGGGGAGGGATCGATGCAGCACCGCTACGCCCTTGCGCTCTCAGCCGCTTTGTTGCTCGCCGCCGCGTCGCCCCTCCGGGCCGAGGACAAGGTCACCCTCGGCACCGATTGGAAGGCCGAGGCCGAGCATGGCGGCTATTACCAGGCGATCGCCACCGGCATCTATAAGAAGCATGGGCTCGACGTCGCCTTGCGCCAGGGCGGACCGCAAGTGAACCAGGCCGCGCTGCTGGCGGCCGGGCGGCTGGATTTCGACGAGGTGCCCAACTCTTTCATCTCGTTCAACTTCGTCAACGAGAAAATCCCGATGGTCGCGGTCGCCGCGATGTTCCAGAAGGATCCCTCGGTGCTGATCGCGCATCGCGGCGTCGGCAATGACAGCCTTGCCGCGCTCAAGGGCAAGCCGATCATGATCGGCGCCGATACGCGCGTCGGCTGGTGGCTCTTCTTGAAGGCGAAGTTCGGCTATACCGACGACCAGATCCGGCCTTATACTTTCAACGTCGCGCCCTTCCTGGTCGACAAGCAGGCGATCCAGCAGGGCTATGTCACGAGCGAGCCTTTCCTGATCGAGCAGCAGGGCGAGAAGCCGCTCGTCTTCCTGCTCGCCGATGCCGGCTATACCAGCTACGGCTCGATCATCGAGACCTCGGAGAAGCTCGCCCGCGAGAAGCCCGATCTGGTGCGGCGCTT
>JASHUO010000663.1 GCA_030039975.1 Alphaproteobacteria bacterium | reverse complement strand
GGCATCACCACCGATCGCCTCAAGCACGTTGAAAATTTTTTCGAGCGCTATGGCGGCTGGGTCATCGTCTTCGCACGGTTCGTCGTCATCCTGCGGCAGTTCAACGGCATCGTTGCCGGAACGCTCGGCATGCACTGGCTGCATTTCCTCGTGCTGAACGCGATCGGCGCCGCGCTGTGGGTGGGATTTTGGGGCATCCTCGCCTATTGGCTCGGCAAGGGCGTATTCGTCTACGTTCATGAGTTCCATCAGCTGACGCCGATCTTGGGCGCGCTCGCCGTGGTCTTTCTCGTGGGGGGTGCCGCTTTCCTGTGGTGGCGCTTCATGCGCAACCGCCGCTGCTAACGGCAATCATAGGCGGCGCTGGCGAGACCGTCCGGCTCCGGCCGGACTGCACTGAGCACCGCAACGCGGCCGAGATTGGCGCAGTACAGCATCGCCTGGCGCTTCGCTTCGTCCTGCCGCCCGAGAGGGAACTCGTAGGTGACGCCGTCCGCTCCGGCGCGCATGGCGCGCACACTCGAAGTCGCGTTGCATCCCGCCAAGAGACAAAGCATCGTCGCCGCAACAACCCGCAAGGCCATCAGAGAAAACGCGCGCTCGCCTCGCCGAGCCCGGTAAAGCTCACGCTCACCGAGTCCCCCGGTTTCGGCCATTGCGTGGCGACGACGCTCCCGGTCTGCACAATCATGCCCCGGCGCAGCGAACGACCCCGCGCTGCCACCGTATTGGCGACCCAGGCCAGGGCATGAAGGGGGTGCCCATTCATCACATCGGCCCCACGGCCGCGGCCGATTTCGACACCGTTGATGGCCATTACGCCGGTGATCGCCGCGAGATCGAGGGCGCGCCAGTCCCTGAGCGCCGGCCCCAACACGCAGCCCGCGTTCCACGCATTGTTGGCAATGAGGCCCCGCCCGCCTACGAGCTTGTACTGGTCGCAGCCATGGTCTTCGATGAGCTCGATCGATGGCAGGCAGGCTTCGACCGCCTCGGCCACATCGTCCTTCGTATAGGGTTTGGCACGAGCGGGTAGATCTGTCGCGAGCCGCATGGCGATCTCGCATTCGACGGCGATGCGCGTGTAGTTATTGTGGCGCAGCGTCGCCGGCGATCCATGAACGAGTTTGGCGAAAATCGCGCCGGCGATCGAATGATCGACGCCCATGAGCTGCTGCATCACAGGCGTGGTAAGCGCAATCTTGTAGCCGGCGATCGGTCCCCGATCGGGAATGAAGAGTGCGTGCAGCGCTTCTTGCATCGCGTAGGCCTCGTCGACCGTGACGTCGGCGATATCGCGCGGCGTGGGCGGCAGCGGGCTCCTGCTGCGATGGATGTCATAAAAATAGCGCGCCGCTCGGGTTATGTGATCGGGGTCGCTCACCATGACTTGCCTCGTTCGGCCGGATAAAAGCCGGATGATGGGCGGCGATCGCTTGATGCGCAAGCGCAGCTGCGATACGAAGCTTAGATCTCGGCGAGGAGAGGATGCCATGCGTGACTATAGGATTGCTGCCATTCCAGCGGACGGCATCGGCCGCGAGGTGATTGCTGCGGGGCTCACGGTCTTGGAAGCCGTGCAGGCGCGTCATGGCGGTTTTCGTCTCATCGTCGAACAGTTTCCTTGGGGCTCCGATTATTACCAGCAGCATGGGCGAATGATGGCCGAAGACGGGCTCGATCGTCTCCGCCGCTTCGATGCTATCTTCTTTGGCGCCGTCGGCGATCCGGCTATCCCCGATCATGTCACGCTCTGGGGATTGCGGCTGCCGATCTGTCAGGGTTTCGACCAATACGCCAATGTCCGCCCGGCACGCGTTCTGCCGGGGATCAGCCCGCCGCTCAGGAATTGCGCGCCGGGTGATCTCGATTGGGTGATCCTGCGCGAGAACAGTGAGGGCGAGTATGCCGGCAATGGCGGCCGCGTCCATCGCGGCCTCCCCGAGGAAGTCGCCACTGAGACGTCGGTCTTCACGCGCTCCGGCGTGACCCGAATCATGCGCTACGGCTTCGAGCTGGCGAGGCACCGTCCGCGCCGCCTGCTCACCGTCGTCACCAAGTCGAACGCACAGCGGCACGCCATGGTGATGTGGGACGAGATCGCCGCCGAAGTGGCGCAGGATTTTCCCGATGTCACCTGGAACAAAGAGCTCGTGGACGCCATGACGACACGCATGGTGCTGAAGCCGAAAACCATCGACGTGGTCGTGGCCAGCAACCTCCATGCCGACATCCTCAGCGACCTTGCTGCGGCGCTCGCCGGCAGCCTCGGCATCGCGCCGACCGCCAACCTCAATCCCGAGCGCAAATTCCCGTCCATGTTCGAACCGATCCACGGTTCGGCCTTCGACATCGCCGGAAAAGGCATCGCCAATCCAATTGCCACGTTCTGGACCGCTTCGATGATGCTCGACCATCTCGGAGAGCGTGAGGCGGCAGCGAAGCTGATGTCCGCCATCGAACGTGTCACCGCCATTTCGGCCTTCCATACGCCGGATCTCGGTGGCACGGCGACGACGGCGCAAGTGACGGAAGCCGTCTGCGACGCGCTACGCAGCGCCAATGTGTAGCGGCTAGGACGGGTTGGCGGTTCGTCGCTTCTCTGCTACCCCTCCCGGTCGAGGGGGACGGCAACTATGCGGGTAGCGATCATCGGTCAGCAGGCGTTCGGCAAGGCGGTGCTCGATGCGGTCACAGAGCGCGGCCACACCGTGGCCGGGGTGTTCGTCCCAATAGCCGCGCCGGGCACCAAGCCCGATCCAATCACCATAGCGGCGCAGGAGAAAGGCTTGCCGACATTTCCGACCGCAAGCTACAGCGCCGCCGAAACCATCGAGACTCTGCGCCAGCTCTCGGTCGATCTCGCCATTATGGCCTATGTGCTGCAATTCGTGCCGCAGGCCTTCTGCCAGGTACCCCGGCTGGGCACAATCCAGTTCCACCCATCGCTGCTGCCGCAGCATCGCGGGCCTTCTTCGATCAATTGGCCGATCATCCTTGGCAAGCCTCGGACGGGACTTACCATCTTTCGACCCGTCGATGGCCTCGACGAAGGCCCGGTGATTTTGCAGAGGGAAGTCGAAATCGGACCGGAAGATACCGTCGGCAGCGTCTATTTCGACAAGATTTTTCCGCTCGGCGTCGCGGCGCTGATCGAAGCTGCCGAGCTCGTATTCGACGGCAAGGGCCACGAGCGCGTCCAGGACGAGAGCAGGGCGAGCTATGAGGGCTGGGTGCGGGAAGCCGAGTCGCGCATCAATTGGGCGAACCCAGTCGATATCGTCTACGATCTCATTCGCGGCTGCAATCCCGCTCCGGGTGCCTGGAGCAAC
>JASHUO010000662.1 GCA_030039975.1 Alphaproteobacteria bacterium | reverse complement strand
GCGACAGCGCCACGTCGCGCGCGCGAATGCGTACGCGCACGGCCGTGCCAAGCGGCAGCGGCAAATGCGAGATGCGCAAGCGGCCGCCGGGAAAAGCGAGCTCGCTCAGGCCGAAGGTGACGTCGTGCCCGGCGAGCGTGGTGCGGATCACCGCACCCGCCTCGTAACGCCCGGTCAGCGGGCGGAGATCGAGACGGCTGGTGAGCTCCTCCACCGAGCCCACTGCCGCGACCTTGCCGTCCGAGAGCAGCACCAGGGTGTCGGCGAGCCGAACGATCTCTTCCATGGCGTGGCTGACATAAATGACGGGCACATGCAGCTCGTCGCGCAGCCGCTCGATGAAGGGCAGAATCTCCGCTTTGCGCGGCGCGTCGAGCGACGCCAGGGGCTCGTCCATCAACAAGAGGCGCGGCGCGGCGAGCAGGGCGCGGCCGATGGCGACGCGCTGCTTCTCGCCGCCGGAGAGATCGCCGGGGCGACGCTCGAGCAGCGCTGCAAGGCCGAGCAGTGCCACGACCGCGTCGAAGCCGATATGCGATGCGCCGCGGCGCGCGCCGTACAGCAGATTGCCGCGCACCGAGTAATGCGGAAAGAGGCGGCCTTCCTGGAAGACATAGCCGAGGCGGCGCCGCTCGGGCGGCAGATCGATGCCGCGCTCGCTCGAGAACAGCAGCTCGCCGCCGACGGTGATGCGGCCGCGGTCGGGCCGCACCAGCCCGGCCAGCATGTTGACGAGCGTGGTCTTGCCGGCGCCAGAGCGGCCGAAGAGTGCGCAGATGCCGGTTTCGGGAAGGGCGAGCTGCGCTGCAAGGCGGAAGGTGCCCTGCTGCTTTTCAACCTCGACCTCGATCATGTGAGGCCCTGGATGCGCCGGCCGAGGCGGCGCGCCAGGAGCTCGGAGATGACGAGCGCCGCCATGGCGAGCGCCACCGACAGCAGCGCCAGACGCCACGCCGCGGCATCGCCGCCGGGCACCTGGGTCAGCGTGTAGAGCGCCAGCGGCAGGGTGCTGGTCTCGCCCGGGCTGTTGGAGACGAAGGTGATGGTGGCGCCGAACTCGCTGATGCTGCGCGCAAAGGCGAGAATGATGCCGCTCAGAATGCCGGGTCCCATCAGCGGCAGGGTGACGGTGAGAAAGACGCGGATTGGGCCGGCGCCGAGCGTGCGCGCGGCCTGCTCGAGCCGGCGATCGACGAGCTCGAGCGAGAGCCGCATGGCGCGCACCATGAGCGGAAAGCCCATCACCGCCGAAGCGAGCGCAGCGCCCTTCCAGTTGAAGGCGAAGCTGATGCCGAGGCGCTCGTAGAGAAAGGCGCCGATCGCGCCGTGGCGGCCGAACAGCACGAGAAGCGCAAAGCCCACCACCACCGGCGGCAGCACCAGCGGCAGATGGATGAGCCCGTCGACGACGAGCTTGCCGGGGAAGCGGCCGCGCGCCAGCAGGAAGGCTGCGGCAAGCCCGAGCGGCAGGCTCGCCACGACGCTCCAGAGGCCGACGCGCAGGCTGAGGCGCAGCGCTTCGATCTCGACCGGGGTGAGCGCGGGCGACACGGCCGGCGCCGGGTCAGCGCGCGGCGTTGAGCCGGGCGAAGCCGCGCTCGAGATCGGCGATGAGATCGCCCTGATCCTCGAGCCCGGCATGGAGGCGGAGTATCGCGCCATCCTGCCACGGCCTCACCGTGCGCATCCTCTCGGGATGGCCGGGCAAGATCAGGCTCTCGAAGCCGCCCCAGCTCGCGCCCATCCCGAACAGCTCCATGCCGTCGAGCATGGCATCGACCGCGGGCTTGGCGATGTCGCGCTTCAAGACGATGCTGAAGAGGCCGCTCGAACCGGTGAAATCGCGCCGCCACAGGTCATGGCCGGGGCAGCTCGGCAGCGCCGGATGGAGCACCCGCTCGACCTCGGGCCGTTTGGCGAGCCATTGGGCGAGCGCCAGCGCCTGCGTCTCGTGCTGGCGCATGCGGACGCCGGCGGTGCGCAAGCCGCGGAGGGCCAGGTAGCAATCATCGGGTGCGGCGTGACTGCCGAGGAGGCTCGCCATCTCGCGCACGCGCGGGAAACTCGCCTCGGTGCAAACCACGACGCCCATCATCGCGTCCGAATGGCCGACGATGTATTTGGTGGCGGCGATGATCTCGGCGTCGACGCCGAGCGCCAGCGGCTTGAAGAAGAGCGGTGCCGCCCAGGTATTGTCGATCAGCGTGGTGATGCCGCGCGCCTTGGCGCAGGCGACGAGCGCCGGCACATCTTGCACTTCGAAGGTATGCGAGCCCGGGCTCTCGAGATAGAGGACGCGCGTGTTGTCGCGCAGCAGATCGGTGATGCCGGTGCCGATGAGCGGGTCATAAAAGCTCGTCTCGACGCCGAAGCGCTTCAGGAAGCCATCGGCAAAAATGCGGATCGGGCCGTACACGGAATCGGGGACCAGCGCGTGATCGCCGGCTTTGAGGAAAGCGAGAAGGGCGGCATAGCAGGCGGCGGCGCCGGAGGAGAAGGCGATGGCGCGATGGCCGCCTTCGACCGCCGCTACCGCCTCTTCGAAGGCGAAAGTGGTGGGCGTGCCCCAGCGGCCATAGGTCACCTGGTTGTACCGGTTCTTCTGCGCCGCCTCGAGCGCGGCCACCGTCGGGTGAAGGATGGTCGAGGCGTGGTAAACCGGCGGGTTGACGACGCCGAAATTGCTTTCGGGCGAGCGGCCGGCATGGGTGAGGAGCGTGTCAGGCTTCTTGGATTTGCTGCGCATCGCGGCGACATCCTCGTCTTTCGGGCGAGGCATCTTGCATCGCCGCGGCT
>JASHUO010000661.1 GCA_030039975.1 Alphaproteobacteria bacterium | reverse complement strand
CGAGATTACTCGCCCATCGCAACCTTGATCCGCCGTTCGGCGGCGGCACGCACTCGCCGCTGCCGCTGCCCGATCGCAATCTCCTGGTGCTCGCCGACGAGGCCAATTTCGCCGATTGCAGCCTCGGCCTGCGCCACACCTGGATTTTCGACGTGCGCGTGCCCGGCAATCCCGTGAGCTTCGCCACCATGCCGGTCCCGTCCGAAGCAGATTACTGCCGGAAAGGCGGCCATTTCGGTCCGCATAATCTCTGGGAGAACCGTCCGGGCGCCTTCCAGAGCTCGCGCTACGTCTTTGCCACATACCACAATGCGGGCGTGCGCGTGTTCGACATCGAGAACCCGTTTCAGCCGCGCGAGGCCGCCTATTTCGTGCCGCCGGATCCCGAGCGCATGTTCGATCCGCGCCCGAACCGGCCGAAGGTCATTCAATCCGCTGATTGCTTCGTCGACGCTGCGGGATTGATGTATCTCACCGACAACAACGCCGGCCTCTACATCCTCGAATTCGAGGGCTAGGTTCTCCCAAAGGACGCGACGACGGAGCCTAACGCCGCCGGCGGCTGTTCTTGGAGCAGCACCACCAAGGCGGAGAAAGAGCGGGGCGATGCGGCGCGCGCTCAAGATCATGGGCGGCGCGGTTGCCGGGCTCGTCGTCCTCGTGCTGATTGCCGGCGGCGCGCTGTGGTTGGGCGGCCCGCCCGCGGTCGCCTGGGCGGTAGAGCATCCCATCAGCGCCTATCTCGGCCGCCAGATCCGCATCGGCGGCCCGCTCCGGCTCGTCTGGGGCGCCCCGACCAGGATCATCGCCGAGGATGTGCGCGTCGCCAACGCGCCGTGGAGCCGCGACAAGGAAATGTTCTCCGCCAAGCGGCTCGAAATCGAGATTTTCGCCCGCTCTCTCTTCTTCGGCCCGACGCGCCTGCCGCTGATATCGCTCGAAGGTGCGACGCTGCTGCTGGAAAAGGCCAAGGATGGGCAGAAGAATTGGAATTTCGGCTTGAGCTCGGCGGCGCCCAAACAGCGGCATCAATTTCCCGTTTTGAGTCGCCTCGATCTACGCAATGCGGTGCTGGTCTACAGCAATGACGTCACCGGCGCGCGAACCGAGCTCGGCGTCACGCGGCTTTCGGTCACCGAGAACGACCCCGAAAGTCCGGTTCGCATCGACGCTGCGGGGACATTCCAGAAAGCTCCGCTCCGGCTTGACGGAAGCCTCGGCGCGATCGCCGCGCTGCGCAATACCAACCAGCCCTATCCCGTCAAGCTGGAGGGCCGCCTCGACCGGATCCACCTCGACCTTGAGGGTACGATCAAGGAGCCGCTCGATTTCAATGGCGTCGATATGCGCGTGTCGCTCGCCGGCGCCAAGCTGGACGAGCTCGCGGATATGCTCGGCGTATCTTTTCCCGCGCTACCCGATTTCCGCGGCACGGCCAAGCTCGCCGGCGGCGACGCGCATTTCGCCTTGAACGCGCTTACCGTGAAGGCCGGCAACAGCGATCTCGAAGGCGGGATCGACATGGATTTCCGAAGCAAGGTGCCGACGCTCACGGCGCATCTCACCTCGAGCTATATCGACCTCGCCGATTTCAAAGGGCTGTATGGCGGCACCCCCGAGAAATCCTCGGCGCCGGAAAAGCCGGCACATTCGGCGAAATCAGAAGGCCGCGTGCTGCCGGACACGAAGATTGCCGTAAACAAGCTGCCCGGCTTCAACGCCGAGCTGAGCTTCGACGGGACACGCATCAAATCGGCCGCTGGCGTGCCCTTCGAGCGCGTCAGCCTCGGCCTGCGGGTCAAGGACGGCGAGCTGTGGGTGGACCCGCTCCGCTTCCAGCTGGCGCAAGGCGATGTCGATCTCAACTTCCACTTCACCCCGTTCACCCGTGACACGCCGCCGAAGATGCAGGCCGAAATCGACGTCCGCCATATCGATCTGCATCAGCTCCTCGGCCGGCCGGCCATGCCGAAAATGCTGCAGAAAACGAAGGGAATCGTCGGTGGCTTCGTGAAGGTCGATACGACCGGCGTCTCGACGCGCCAGTTCCTCGCGCATATGGATGGCGATGCCGGCTTCTTCATGGAGAACGGCCAGGTCAGTCAACTGCTCGAGCAGCTCACGCCGATCGACGTGCTCTCGGCTCTCGGCGTCTATCTCAGCGGCGACCGGCCGGTGCCGATCAATTGCCTCGCCTCGCGCTTTGCCATCAAGCAAGGCGTCGCCACCGCGACAACCCTGATCGTCGATACCGACGCCGACACCATCGTCGGCAAGGGCAACGCGAACTTCGCCGATGAGACGCTGTTCCTCGACGTCGACCCTTACAACAAGCATCTGCGCCTGGTGTCGCTGCGCACGCCGGTGGAGATACGCGGCACCTTCGCAAAGCCCGCCTTCCAGATCGAATCCGGCAAACTCGTCCAGCGCATCGGTGAGGCGCTCGGGCTCGGTGTCCTGTTCCCGCCGGCGGCCCTGGTGCCGCTCATCGACACCGGCCTCGGCCACGGCAACGCCTGTGCCAAGGCTTATGCCGCGCAGCATGCGCCGGGAAATCCTGCGCCCAAATCCGGCAGCAGCGTGCCGCTCGGTACGACCCACCGTGCGCCGCCGCAATAGAATCTGCCTTCGTCTCCGTCGCGCTCTCCGGCGCGAGCCGGGAACCTCGCGCGGCGGCCGGGCGATAGTAGGTTGGACGGCCGCATGGCGTCGATTGGCTGTAGCTCCGGGATCGACCAATGTTTCAGCGCGTGGCAGCGAGCCTTCTTGTCGCAGCGGCACTCGCCGGGTGCTCGCTCCTTCCTGGCCAAAGCCCCAAGGTCAGCAACCCGCAGCCGCCGGGCATTTCCTATCGTTATCGCGACTCGCTGGCGGACGCGCAAAGCAAGGCGGAGAGCTATTGCGGGCAGTGGGACAAGCGAGCGACGCTCGATGGCACGAAGCCCGCCGGCACGGACCACATCGCAAGCTTCTCGTGCAGCTGAGAAATACGCCCTTATCCGCGCTGTTCCGCTCTCGATCCCGATCCCAATCGCGATTTCAATGTCACTCTCGCCACTGAAGCCTGATGACCCCCGCTTCGCGCGCGAGCTCGGCGATGGGCGCCGGCGTTTCGGTACTCTGAGGCAGACGAAATTGACGCACCTCAAGGACGAGTTCGCGATGCATGCCATTGCGGCTTAGATCGACTCGGCTGGCGAGAATCGACAGGCCTGCATCCCTGAGCCGGCGGCGAATTTCCGCTTCATCCGGGCCGCTCGCATCAACCGTGAGCGAGAGGCGCGCATCGCTTTCTTGCCGCAATCGGCTCTCCACCCATTTCAAGGCCCAGAGAGCGAAGAGACCGAGGCCTGTCGCGGCCAAGCCAAGCGCGATCTGTCCGCCTCCGAGGCACAGGCCGACCACCGTCGCCAGCCACAGGGTGGCGGCCGTGGTGACGCCCACCACCATGTCGCCGCGGCGCAGGATGGCGCCCCCGCCGATGAAACCGACGCCGGTGAGAATGCCGAGCGGCAGACGCATCAGATCATTCATGACGAATGAGTCGGATGCGCGTCCGGCGGTGGGAAGCAGCGCGTTCACCTGCAGCATCGCAACCGACGCTGCGAGGCACACGAGCAAGGTCGTCCGCATGCCGGCGGCTTTTCCATGTTCGCTGCGGTTGTAGCCGAGCAGGATAGCGGCACCAACCGTGAGCGCGAGCCGCAGAGCGACGTCGGTCCATCGCAATGACGGCGTCATCGCCATCATGATCTGGTGCGTCGCGGCGGAAGCTAGAACCCCTCGGCGAAACCTGTCCGCTCGTGCCGGGGTTCCCATCCTGCCGACGCGCCCTGAGGCGAAGCGCGCCCATCGGCAAACATCCCTTTGCGGCCGCGATCGCGGCAAAAAATCGCTTTGGCACTCTCCGCACCGGAGACGGGCGCGTTCCAGCCAATGAAGAGTCCGGAATGCTTGTGATGCCGATGAAAGAGAGTCACGGCAGCAGACGAGTTGACGGTGAACTTTTCCATTCTCGCGCTCGCAAAGCTTTTGCCAACAACTCGCGAACGACCCGGAAGGGCGCGTCGTTCATCCGAACCGGTCAGGTGTCTCGTGAAGCCTGCCGCGCGGTCAGCGGCCGCGATCGGCGGCGACGCGTGGCGTATCGCTTGCCGGGAATGATTCTTCGAGCGCTTCGTCCAACAGCGCGTCAAGGTGCTCGCGCGACGGCCTCGATGAAAGCGCCGGGCCGGATTTTCTCTCATCCGGCCGGCGCGACGTCGATTTGCCTTCCTGCGTGGGTCTTTTTGGCATGCCTCACGTCCTTCCGACTTGGCCGCGGATTGCCCTGTCGCTAACCGAGCCCGAGCGTGTGAGTTCCGCGATTGAGCGCTGAGTTGGTTCCGTCAGGGCGAAGCACGCGCCGGGGTCAAGACGACAACCTTGCCGTTTGCTGAACGGCGACAACCGATCCCACGGGTAGCGATCGGCGAGAGCGGCGGGAGTGACGCTGTTGTCCCAAGAGCGACAATGGCTGAAAGAGGTGTTCCATGAAGCGTACCAGTCTGTTGGCGGCCGTATCCGCGCTGGCGCTGCTTGCCGCTCCGGCGCTCGCGCAAACCGCGAGCCCCGGCGCCGGTCCGTCGCGCAGCCCGGGCGGGCCGCCGCCGGCGACGACGCAGCAGGCGCCGAAGCCGAATCCGCTGAAGCAGGAAGACGTCTCACAGATCACCGGTAGCGCCGTCTATGGCAGCGACAACAAGAAGATCGGCACCGTCAATGCCGTGCTGATGAACCCCGAGAGCAAAGCGATCGATCGCCTGGTGGTCGGCGCCGGCGGCGTGCTCGGCATCGGCGCACATGATGTCGCGCTGCCGCTCGATCAGTTTCATTGGGACGCGCAGCAGGGCGGCTTCACGCTCGCCAAGACCGAGGCCGAGCTGAAGGGAATGCCGGCCTGGACTGCGTCGGATTCCGCCAATGCGATGAGCGGGTCATCGACTCCGCCGACGACATCGCACCCAGCGTCACCGACGACCTCGCATTAGCGGCGCCGCGCCCCGCCGGCGCAATGTGTTTCGCCGGCGGGGCGCTTCTCAAACTCTTCAGCATGTCGGGGCAGACCGGCCGGCGCCCAGCAGGTTCACCCTCCGGTCATCGCAATGGCTACGCGAGCGCGCGCCGCGCGGCCGCCGGGATCAGCTGAACAGCACCTCGTTCAGGATGAAGCCGACGCTGCCATCGCCGCCATCGAGCGGCAGTAGCAGGGAATCGGCCATGCGGTAGGTCTTGTTCACCGGGCGCAGATTGACGGTGAGGCGCGCCATCACCCGGCGCGTCGCCACCTCGCGATAGACGCCGAGCAGAAACGCGCAGTATTCCGGATCCTCGACCGCATAGATTTCGCGCACGGTCTTGCCGGTGCTGTCGCGGCCATAGGCCGCCACGATGTTGGTGCCGATCAGGCGATAACGGAAATCGCCAAGGCCGGGCAGGCATTCGATGATATTGAGCGAGCCGAGATGCTGCTTCAGCTGCAAGGGATCGATATCCCGACGCAGCGGCAGCGCGTGCTCACCGCGCTGTGCCTGCCAATACGCCACGAGATCCTGGAATCGCGGATTGTCCGAGATGTCGGGATCGATCACGGCGGTAAAAGGCGACGTCATAGGGGGCCCCCGGCTCCGGTGCGAAAGCTAGAACCGAATCCGCTCAAATGGAACCGCTCTCATTCGTCACCCTCGCTGTCGCGCTACGGTATGTACACACCCCGAAAAACACGGCAATCCCAAAGCCTTTTTCGCCGTCCCCGCGAAAGCGGGGACCCATATGTGGACGGCCCCTTGCTCGCAAGAGATGTCGGCATGGTGCGATTGGGTCGCTTGCGGCCATATGTCCGGTCTGTAACGCGGTCACGCGTGACCGCTGCCAAGATGGTTTCCG
>JASHUO010000660.1 GCA_030039975.1 Alphaproteobacteria bacterium | reverse complement strand
CAAAGTATGGTCATCGCGGTTGGTGTGGTTTATCGGCTACAGAGCGGTCATGAGATCGATAGCCGCCTGCTCTCCCGTCATGCGCCGTGTCGTGAGTTCAGTCGACGCCGAGGCTGCACAAATCCTTCTTCATCGGCTCGAATGCCGATCTGCGGCACCGTAATGAGTGCGCCGCTCTCGACTAGGCTTTCAAGCAGCGCGATTTCGTTATTGGAGAGGCGGACCCGCCGCTCCGCCGTGCTGATTGTGGATTTTACAATCAGGACCACGAAGGTTGGCCGAGGTCGATCCTGTCCGATGAGGAGTGAGGGTGCATCCGCCGATGTATCTGCCTGAGCTTCCTCAATCGCCACCTGTCCGGCGGGCAGCGGCGGAATGACGCCCGCGGCGACAAGAACAAGCAGGACGACACCAACCGTGACGAGCGGCACCAGGCTGGACCAGAGCAGGTTAGCGGTTCGCCTCCGCAAGGAGCCGGGCGACATCATGGCATATACCTCCACGGCCGGTGATCGAACCGGTAAACCGTGGCGAAAATTTGATACCAGCGCGTCTCTGAGGTGCGGCCGATCGCCGTGCCACAGCTGATCGCGGCCGTCGGTCAATAGGGCTGCAGCATAGGTCAGAGGCGCTGCCGGCTTAAGGCTGATAGCCGACGGCTGATAGCTGACAGCTTCTTTACGCCGCCTTCGTCAGGATGTTCTGTTCTTTCTCCAGCACTTTGCGCACTGCCGGGCGCTCGAGCATGCGGTGCTTCCAGGCGGTGTAGTTCGCCAGTTCCTTGACTGGCAGGTCGATGCGCTTGCCCCAGCCATAGAACACCAGCGCGTAGGGATCGCAGGCGGTGAACTGGTCGCCCTGCATCCAGGTCTTGCCGGCAACGATGCCGTCGACCTCCTGCAGCGCCGCCCAGAAATTCTTCTTGCCGGTCTCTTTGACGCCGGGCTGGCCAGCCGGGTCTTCGCAGTAGTTCGCCGGGCGGAAGATATGAGTGAAGGCCGGATGCACCGAGTTCGACAGCCAGGCCAGCATCGAAATGCAGCGCGCCTGCGCCGCAACATCTTTCGGCAGCAGGCCCTTCTCCGGAAAGCGGAGGCCGAGATAGCTCAAGATCGCGGTGTTCTCGGTCAGCACGCTGCCATCGTCGAGGCGCAGTGCCGGCACTTTGCCGCGCGGATTGATCTTGAGATATTCCGGCGACCGCTGCTCGCCTTTGGCGAGCGCCACCGGCCTCAGCTCGAATTCGGCACCGCACTCCTCGAGCCCGATATGGGACGCCATCGAGCAGGCGCCGGGACTGTAGAACAGGGTCAACATAGGCGATCACTCCTTAAGGCTCGTGACCTTTATGGGCCGAATTGTGCTCCCGGCGGCCGGCCCTTGTCCATCGCCGGGCCTGCTCGCCCCGCCGGCGAGGAATTTCGGCGCCGGCCCGCCGCGCGCGGTGTTTCCTCTGTGCAGGCCGTCGTGACCCGCCGGAGGGAGCCGCTTGAGACTGAAATTCCTCGCTAATTTCGCTCCGGCAATGATCCTGCTGCTGCTCGCCGCCTGCGCCGGGACGGTCGAGCCGCCGGAGCCGCCGCACCGCATCGAAAGCCATGCGCTGGCCGATCCCGGGACGACGCGTCTCGGCCGGGTGTTCGAGGCGGAAGCCGCGCAGCATCCCGGGCTCTCCGGCTTCGATCTCATCACCTCGGGCCGCACCGCCTTCGAGGCGCGCTACGCCTTCGCCCGTCTCGCCCAGCGCACCATCGACGCCCAGTACTATCTCTGGGCCGGCGACGCCGTCGGCCGCAACATGCTCGAGGCGCTGCTCGAGGCGGCCGACCGCGGCGTGCGCGTGCGGCTGCTGATCGACGATCTCAATCTCGAAGGCGCGGGCCTCGATCTCTCGGTCCTCAACGCCCATCCCAATTTCGAGGTGCGGCTGTTCAATCCGATCACGCCGCATGGCTATGAGGCGCTGGGTTTCTTGACCGATTTCGACCGCGCCAACCACCGCATGCACGACAAGGCGTTCATCGTCGACAACACCGTCGCCATCGTCGGCGGCCGCAATATGGCCGATGCCTATTTCTCGGCGAACGAATCCTCGAATTTCAGAGATCTCGACCTGTTCACCGCCGGCCGGGTCGTGCGCGACATTTCGCGGGAGTTCGATGCGTTCTGGAACAGCCCTTGGGCAGTCTCGGTGGGGCGCTTCGCCGCAGCGCAACCGAACTCGACGGAGCTGCACGCCGCCGAGGCGAAGCTCCGCGCCAAGATCGACGACGACAGCGGCTTTCCCTTCAAGACGCAGCTCGACGAGCCCTATCTCGAGCATGTCGTCTCGACCGTGCCCGGCCGGCTCATCTGGGGCAAGGCGAGCGTGCTTTATGACGAGCCGAACAAGCCCGAGACCTCGACGCCGCGCGTCGCCGACGAGCTGCATGAGAAGGTCCACGGCACGATCGAGCGCGAGGTGCTGCTGGAGATCGCCTATTTCATCCCCTCCGAGCACGGCACCGCTCAGCTCTGCGACCTCGTCGCCCACGGCGTGCGCGTTCGCGTGCTCACCAACTCGCTCGCCTCCAC
>JASHUO010000659.1 GCA_030039975.1 Alphaproteobacteria bacterium | reverse complement strand
GGCAGACGATTGCCGCGGTGGTGCCGGCCCAATAGGCATTGTCGAACTCGAGCCAGAACGCGACGTAAAGGGCGAGGCAGACAGAGGCCCAGAGGCGCAAACCAAAGAGCAGCAGCGGACCCGCGGCTCTCGCGGCGCTGGTCAAATCCGCCCCCAACGAGCGTCCCCATCGGCCGATGCGGTCTCGTATCCAATCCTTTTCAGTTTCGTAGACCGAAGCCATCTTCTCGTAACTGCCTAGTTGGATCTCGCACCTAACCTTCGCGTTCAACATTTACGCCAACCGCCGCGATCTATCTAACCAGTTCCGCGACGTTTCGATCCGGGGCGGTTTGTCTTCGGAGCTTCGCGGCTCGCGCACGAGCAACAGGGCGGCGTTGTGACCGCGTCGGCACTCTGTGCTCCGAACCGTCCGAAGAATGGTCGGTCCGCGCGGGCGCTCTCTAGGAACTCGCGCTCGAATACGACATGGCGGCGATCGAAGCCGAGAAGGTGGAGCGGGAGCGGTCGGGTTGAGCGCGACCCAGGCGGAGGATTGTTGCGGGCAGGGCTAAGCTTCGTAAGTCGTCCGTAGGGTGCGGAGCGTACGATCCGCAATCCGCCGCATCTCGCGAGGCTCACCATGGAGCCTGTGCGTCGCTCGCGGTGCTATACTCGGCCGATGGAAGCCACGTACCGCATCGTTAGCCAAGCTGACGGGACGTTTGTCGTGGAGAGGGCCGAGCCCGGGAAGTCGCCTGTAGTCACCGGACACTTCAAGACGGAAAAAGAGGCGCGCGCTCACGTTGCGGACCTAAAGAAACGGCCTCCCGATACCGACTAATTCGATGACAATCAGCCGCCCTACTGCGCCGACGACGGCGATAGCGGTGGCAATGCCCCGTTGCGAAGGCGCCGTAGGAGACTGATAGCGGCAAGATCAGGATCGGCCCGGAGAGGTGCGTGAGCCCGACACAGACCGACAACCGAACAAGCCCGGCGGAGGCTGCGTCCGTCCCCGAGCTCCTGCCGAGCCCGGTCCGCTGGCGCATCTTCCTCTACCTCAGCGTCCTCATCTTCCTGTTGGCGTTCGGAGCGCCCAATGGCGGCCTCATCGACATCCCGATCAGCTTCTTCCTCAAGAACCGGCTGCATCTGAGCGCACAGCAGGTCGCGGCGTTTCGGGTGATCGCGGGCCTGCCGCTCTACCTCTCCTGGGCCTTCGGCTTCGCGCGCGACGTGTGGAGCCCGCGCGGGATGGGCGATCGCGGCTTCATGGTGCTGTTCGGGGCAGCGAGCGCCGTCTTGTATCTCGCCTTCGCCTTCGTCCCCGTCAGCCAGGCAACCCTCCTCATCGGTCTCGTCCTGCTGACCACCTCCTTCCTTTTCGTCGCGAGCGCGCAGGGCGGACTCACCGCGACGCTGGGGCAGCAGCATGTGATGTCGGGACAGATCAGCGCGGCGCTCAACATCGTGAGCTCGCTGCCGGTGGTGGCATCGCTCCTGGCCGGCGGCAGCTTCAGCGACCTGCTCGAGACGCGGAATCCAGACGAGGCCGCCCGCGTCCTGTTTCTCGGCGGCGCCGCGATCATGGCGGTGATCGCGGCCTATGGGCTGTGGCGGCCAAGGGTCGTTTTCGACAATGTCCGGCCGGAGCGCAGCGGCGCCCCGCGCCCGCTGGACGACGTCAAACGCCTGGCACGACACTGGCCGATCTATCCCGCCTTGCTGATCTGGCTGCTGTGGAACTTCGCGCCCGGCTCGGCGACGCCGCTGCAATACTATCTCCAGAACACGCTCCACGCCGACGACGCGGCCTGGGGGCAGTGGAACGCGATATTCGCCCTGTCCTTCATCCCGACCTTCCTCGTCTATGGCTATCTCTGCCGGCGCTATCCGTTGCGGCCGCTGCTCTGGTGGGGGACGATCGTCGCTGTGCCGCAGATGGTGCCGCTGCTCTTCCTCCATTCGGTGACCGCGGCGCTTGTCGCCGCCGCGCCCATCGGCCTGATGGGCGGCGTCGCCACCGCTGCCTATATGGATCTCCTCATCCGCTCCTGTCCGCGCGCGCTGCAGGGCACGACGCTGATGCTGTCGGGCGCGCTGTATTTCGTGGCAGACCGCTTCGGCGACGTTCTAGGCACCGTCCTTTACGACCGCTATGGCGGCTTCACCGTCTGCGTCGTCGCAATCACTGTGGTCTACGCGCTCATTCTGCCGGTGCTGCTGCTGGTGCCGAAGCGGCTCATCGCCAGCCGCGACGGGGAGAAGATCGAGCACGGGTATGCGGAGGCGTAGGGCGAAGCGGATGTCGGGCTCCTGCGGGCAGGACGGAGGTGGGACAGATCGAGTACATCGACCCTGCGAATTGGGAGATGGCCGGGGTCGTTCCAACGGTGCTGGTGGTGCAGCGATATTGACGAGGCGTGGCGGGCATGTGGGACGACCGCTGTCCAGCGCGAGTCGCCAAATGCGCATGCGTGATGTGGGTCACTATTAGCGGGCTCCGCCGGCTGTAGTGTGGCTTTGTCGCCTTGCCGATTCAGGAGCACCACAATGCGGTACATGCTCGAAACCCCGTGGGGTCGGTTCACCGAAGACGGCAGCCATTTCGAGTTCGACTACGACAAGCTCTCTGCGGAAACCGGCTACAGCCTCGAGGAGCTGCAGTCTCTCGGTACCGTCTATTGCTATCGCCATCCACGTTATGAGATTGGGCGCGCAAGCGAGGCGACTGCCGTGCTGGTCGCCGCGGCTATGCGTCAGGCGGCTCGAGGGCGCGGCGGCCAAAGAACCGCGGGTAAGGAAGGACTTTTTCATGGATGAACTGCAGCAGGTTCACAGTGTCGCGGCCATGCTGGTCAAGAAGTACGGCGTCAGAGCAATGTCCGTCGCGAAGCATAATTCGCTCAAAGCGCGGCACGGAGGCGACATGGCGTCCGCGCACGGATGGCAGAGCGTTGCGAGT
>JASHUO010000658.1 GCA_030039975.1 Alphaproteobacteria bacterium | reverse complement strand
CCGGGGCTAGTCGTACACACTTGTGCGTAAAGTTTCGAGATGGATTTTGTGGCTACTCCGTCGCCAACATCATTTTTTCGGTTGGAGAAAGCGACGCTGCTATACCCACGCACCTACTCCCTCAGTGATCATTCTGACGAATATCGGCAGAGCCCTGTCGAATGTCCATAACGCGCTCGTTCTGGCGGCCTAAGGGTTTTCGGGGCTCGACCTTCAGCAACGTCGCCACCTCAACGAGCAGAGCGTCCAACTTGAACGGCTTCCACAGAAGCCGGTCTCCGGGCCGCATGAGATCGGCACCGTCGGCCGCAGCGAGATCGCGGCCGGTAGAGAGGATGGAAGAATGGCTCTCAAGGGCAAACCGCGCGACATGAACAAGTGGCGCGAAGTACTCCGCGACCCGAATGTCCACTTCCCCGGCGGGTCGAGCGAATACCGGCGTGCACGCAACGAGCTGTTGGAGGCGGAAGCAGAGCTCCGGCGGCTGAACGAGCAGGTCGCCGCTCAGCGCCGGGCACTCCCAACGGGCGGCCTCATCAGGGAGGACTATGTCTTCGAGTCCGCGGCCGATGGCAGCACGGTGCGGTTCTCGGGGCTGTTCGCACCGGGCAAGAACTCGCTGGTCATCTATAACATGATGTTTCCGCGCTGGTCGGAAGACCGACGAGCGGGTGCCCCAGGGGGCAAGACAGCCGCGCTGCCGCTTGTCGAGCAGCCGTGCCCGTCATGCACATCGGTCGTCGACGGGCTCGAGGGTGCCGCTTGAGCGGCTGGCCCACGGCAGACAGAGCCGCAGGCATGCTGCATTTTGCAATTGCGGAGGTCGCGGCACAATAGTTATATTATACTAACTAAAATCCGCCTGAATCGGCCTCTGCGGGAATACGAAAACCCCGACCAGTAGCGCTTTCTCCCGCGCCAAGGCCGACGCGTCGCGCTCTGCCGACGGCCCCAGGGAGGTTCCCTCCGATGAACATCATCGAAGACCGCCAAATCGGAAGGACCAGAGCCCTGCAAACCGGCAACGCTTCACCCATCGGGCAAGAGGCGAAGTGAAGAAGGCGCTCGCACACGCGCTGAAGCGGCGCAAGGCGGGCGCAAGCGACGGCGGCGAGAAAATTTCCATCCCGAGCAGCGGTGATGCGAAGCCGAGTCTCACGGCATATGGCGGTAGGCGTGAGTACATTGCGAGTAACAAGAACTATATCGCAGGCGATCGGATCGAGCGACCGGCGACCGGCCAAGGCCGCGGTCGAGGCGGCTCGACAGCCGGAGCCGGCCCTCATTGGCTCAGGGTTTTTTTCCCTGGCAATTTTGCCATCGTGATGGCGACCGGCATCGTCGCCGTGGCGGCGCGGCTTATCGGTCGCGAGGCTTTGGCTTGGTCACTGTTTGTCTTGAGCCTGACCGCCTATCCGCTGCTGTGGGCGATACTGCTGGCCCGCATCGCACGCTTTCCCTTCGCCGTGTTGGCGGATTTTACGAGCCATGAGCGCGGGCCATCCTTCCTCACAATCGTCGCCGCCAACGGGGTGCTCGGCAGCCAGTTCGTGGTGTTCAACAGGCTGACGTTCCTATTGCCGGCGCTGTTTTGGTTCTCGCTCGTCTTATGGGCGCTGCTCGTCTACGGCTTTCTCACCGCCGTCACGGTCAGCGTCGTCAAACCGGACTTGGCGCATGGGCTCAACGGCTCCTGGCTGCTGCTGGTGGTGGCGACGGAATCGATTGCCGTGTTGGCCTGCCTTTTGGCGCTGCGCACCAGCGCGCCGCCGCCGCTCGTGTTCACGGCGCTCTCATTTTATCTCCTTGGCGTGGTGCTCTATCTGTTGCTCGCGGCGCTGATCTTCTTACGTTGGGTATTCCGCCCGATGCATCCAGCGGAGATGGGCGCGCCCTGGTGGATCAATGTCGGTGCCGTCGCAATTGCAACGCTTGCCGGTGCGCAGCTGATCGCGTTGCCCGGCGATGATCCCAATGTCCTTCTACTGCAGCACTTCGTAATACCCTTCACCGCGCTGTTATGGGCCACCAGCACGTTTTGGATTCCTTTGCTGGTGATTTTGTTTTTGTGGAAGGAATTGCGGCGCGGTCCGCATGGTTACGAGCCGGGCCTGTGGTCGGCCGTGTTTCCGCTCGGCATGTATGTCGCGGCGACGCACGACTACGCGACCGAGGCGCATTTGCAGTTCCTCGATTTCATTCCGCATGTCGTGTTCTGGGTGGCGCTTCCGGCCTGGGCGCTCACCTTCGTGGGCTTGTGGATCGGGCTGCTGCGGCCGTTGTTCTTCATGCCCTACCGGAGGGTTTTCCAAGCGCGACGGCGGTGAACCGAAGCCTGAGGTGCGGACCATGCCGGAAGCAATCCTGGTTCTTCTGCGCCGCCCCGAGGAGGTAAGCTCTCTGCTCGGCGCCGCCGCGCGTCTTGCGGAAACGATGGGCGGCGCTCGCGTCAATACCCTCGCGGTTTGCGAGACAAATCGGATCGCCCCGTCATTTGCGGCGACGCTGGCCGACCGAGCCGCAGCTCTGCTTGAGGCCCGGGAAGAAGAGCGGGAGCGGGTCGTGGCGTTGCGAGGGTTATGCGATGCCTGGACCGCGCGTGCCGCTCGGCCAACCACTGACCTGCACTGGTTCGAGGCGGAGGGAGACACGGCGGACATCGCGGCTGAGTGGGGCCGACGGGCCGACCTCATCGTCGCGGGGCGGCCCTTGCCGGGAGACTGGCTCGGCCAACAGATGTTCAAAGCCGCATTGCTCGGTACAGATCGGCCGATTCTGATGGTGCCGCCAGAGGGGGCGGCGCCGGAGACAAGCGCTACATTCGGTCGCTCAATTGCCATTGCCTGGAGGCAGGAGAAGCAGACGCTGAGGGCGGTGCTCCCGGCGCTTCGTTGGCTCAAAAGGGCCGAGGAAGTGCACGTGCTGGTCGGGGTGCGCGATACCGCACAATCTCCCGATCTTCCCGCGGTCTTGCTGGAGCACGGGGTGAGCGCCCGCCTGCATGTGCTGTCGCTTCGCCGGAGCCCGTTCGGCCAGACGCTTCTCGACGTCGCACATGATCTCGCCGTCGACCTGCTGGTTATGGGCGCCTATGTCCACAGCCCGCTGCGTGGGCTGATCTTTGGCGGTGTGACACACCACATGCTCGGCTGCGCCGACTTGCCGGTGCTGATGCGACACTGATTTTGGAAAAGCTTCCCTTCTCCGTGATCTCCGTGCCTCCCTGGTGAATCTATTCGTGGTTCCTGTCGGAAGCGCGTCTCCGTGAGGGGTGCCGTGGTACGATCGCGCAACCGCGCTCTTTGACATCGTGCAGCATGTTTCACGTGTGACGCGCTGCGCCCTCCGCCTGGGGCGTTGCGCGAAAAAAATGTCCCCGGTGTACACCGGCGGCGTAGGTCGCTCCCGGCGCCGAGGCCGCCTCTAATCCAAGGAGCAGAGGAAACCGTAGGTCGCAGCGCTGATCGGCGCCGCCGACCAGCCCGCCAGGGGCGAGGCGGCGAGGTCGCGCTCGACTGCGGCGAGGTCTTCGGTCGTGGCCGCCTCGATGATGACGGCGCCGTCCGCGCTCGTATCGGCGCTGCTGCGCAGGCTTGCTTCGACGGTTTGCGGCGCGGCGATGGGGCGCGCTCGCCAATGTTGCGCGCGGACGATGCCGGGCCGTGCCTGCAGCGCCGGCAAGAGGGTCTCGCGCAGGTGGCTGTCGAACTCGGCGGCCTTGTCGGAGCGGGGCGAGAGGCGGAGGCTCAGAAGCACCGCGCCGGAAATCACGCCGCGGCTGGCGGCGATCTCGAAGCCCGCGCGCACCGTGTTGCGGAAGCCCCGCAT
>JASHUO010000657.1 GCA_030039975.1 Alphaproteobacteria bacterium | reverse complement strand
TGGGCTCGAGCGGCCAGGTCAGGGCCACTTTATAAAGGCGCAGCCCGATCGCCGCGGCCAGCGAATCATCAATACCGAGATCGGCGAGCGCCTGGCGCAGATCGAGATAAGCCTTGCCCGATGCGACGATGCCGAGCCGCGCCTTGGGGCTGTCGAGCATCACCCGATCGAGCCGGTTGGCGCGGGCGAAGGCCGCTACCGCCGGCAGCTTCCACTGCCGCAGCCGACGCTCGATGTCGAGCGCGTTGTGATCGGGCCAGCGGATATTGAGACCGCCCGGCGGCAAAGCGAAATCCTCGGGCAGCACGATGTCGACGCGGTCGGGATCGACGTGCACCGACGCCGAATTGTCCATGGTCTCGGCGATCGCCTTGAAGCCGACCCAGCAGCCTGAATAGCGCGACAGCGCCCAGCCATAGAGACCGAGATCGAGGATGTCCTGAATGCCCGCCGGATTCAGCACCGGCATCGAGGCGTCGATGAAGGCGTATTCGGATTGATGCGGCAGCGTCGAGGATTTGGCCGCGTGGTCGTCGCCGGCAATGGCGAGAACGCCGCCATGGGGCGCCGTCCCCAACGCATTGGCGTGCTTGAAGACGTCGCCGGTGCGGTCGACGCCGGGCCCTTTGCCGTACCAGAAGGCGAAAACGCCGTCATATTTGGCGCCGGGAAAGAGGCCGACCTGCTGCGTGCCCCAGACGGCGGTGGCGGCGAGGTCCTCGTTGATGCCGGGCTGGAAGCGGATGTGGTTGTCGGCGAGGAGGCGCTTGGCCTGCCAGAGATTCTGGTCGAGGCCGCCGAGCGGCGAGCCGCGATAACCCGAGATGAAGCCGGCGGTATCGAGTCCCGCCGCCCGATCGCGCCGGCGCTGCATCATCGGCAGGCGCACCAGCGCCTGGATGCCGCTGAGGTAAACGCGACCGGCATCGAGCGTGTATTTGTCGTCGAGGGTGACAGAAGCAAGCGCCATCAGACACTCCCCGTGTCGTCTCGTTCCGGCTCCGCTTCAGGAGAAACGCCTGAGCTTCGCCGGAGAGCTCCGCCTACGCAGAAAAGCCTAGCACCGCTCGGGGGAGGGAGGGTCTGCGAATCTGCTACAGAAACCGCGGCTGATTGGCTAAAATCACTCCATAAGGGGAGTATCTTGGAGATTATCGCTATGACCGAGCTCGATCCTCTCGACATCAAGATTCTGAACGCGTTGCAGGAAGATGGCCGGATCACGACCTTGGAGCTGGCCGAGCGCGTCGGCTTGTCGCCGACGCCTTGCGCGCGGCGCGTGAAGCGTTTGGAGGATGAAGGCCTGATCGACCGTTATGTGACCCTGCTCAATGCCGAGCGTCTCGGCATCGGCCTCAATGTCTTCGTCAATGTCCGGCTGCGCAGCCAGACGAAAGGCGCGATCGACACCTTCGAAAGAGAGATCAAGGGCCTGCCGGAAGTGGTCGAATGCTATCTCCTCACCGGCGAATACGATTACCTCCTGCATGTGCGCGTCGCCGACATCGCCGCGCTTCGGGCCTTCGTGCGCGATCACCTCGTCGTCAATGAAAGCGTCGGCGCGACGCATTCGAGCATCGCGCTCGAGCAGACGAAATACACGACGGCACTGCCTTTGCCGATCCGCGGCCGGGCCGCCGCGCCGCGCGAGCAGCGCCGGAAGGGGGCCTGACGGCCTTTACCCGGCGTTGGACGGCGCGGGCGATTGGGGCTAATTTCGCGCGACAATCATGCCATCACGAGACAAGCGATGACCTCGCCCGCGCTGCGCCGCACAACCCAACCGAACCAGCCCCTCATCGAGCTGTTGAAGCAGCGCTTCGGCGAGCGGCTGTCGACCGCTGCTGCGGTGCGGGAGCAGCATGGGAAGGACGAGAGCTATCACACGCCGGCGCCGCCGGATGCGGTGG
The DNA here is from genome assembly GCA_030039975.1 of Alphaproteobacteria bacterium. Taxonomy (GTDB): domain Bacteria; phylum Pseudomonadota; class Alphaproteobacteria; order ATCC43930; family CGMCC-115725; genus DAHUYF01. Next base: position 2,053 of record JASHUO010000657.1, on the reverse strand, counting down.
TGTTCGCGCGCGCGACTGAAGAGGTGGCCGAGGTGGTGCGGCTCTGCGCCGCGCACAAGGTGCCGGTGATCCCGTTCGGCACGGGGACCTCGCTCGAGGGGCATGTGGCGGCGCTGCAGGGCGGGATCTGCATCGATGTTTCGCAGATGAACCGGGTGCTGCGCGTGTCGCCGGAAGATCTCGACTGCACGGTCGAGGCGGGGGTGACGAGGAAGCAGCTCAACGAGTATCTGCGCGATACCGGGCTGTTCTTTCCGATCGATCCCGGGGCGGATGCGTCCCTGGGCGGAATGACGGCGACGCGGGCCTCGGGCACCAATGCGGTGCGCTACGGCACGATGCGCGAGAACGTTCTGGCGCTGACCGTGGTGCTGGCCGATGGGCGGGTGATCCGCACCGCGCGGCGGGCGCGGAAATCGGCGGCGGGCTATGACCTGACGCGGCTTTTCGTCGGCTCGGAAGGGACGCTCGGCGTCATCACCGAGGTGACGCTGCGCCTCTACGGCATTCCCGAGGCGATCATGGCGGCGGTCTGCCCCTTTCCCTCGGTCGAGGCAGCGGTGGACACGGTCGTCACCACCATCCAGGCCGGCATCCCCGTGGCCCGTATCGAGCTGCTTGACGCCAAGCAGATGGACGCCGTCAACAAATACGCCAAGCTCGACTACGCCGTAGCGCCGACGCTCTTCTTCGAGTTCCACGGCACGGCGCGCGGCGTCGAGGAGCAGGTGGCACTCGTGAAGGAGTTCGCGGCGGAGCAGGGCGGCACGGCGTTCCGCTGGGCGGCGACGTCGGAGGAACGCTCCAAGCTTTGGCAAGCGCGGCACGATGCCTATTACGCGGCGCTGGCGCTGCGTCCGGGGTCCAAGGGCTGGGCCACCGATGTCTGCGTGCCGATCTCGCGGCTTGCCGAATGCATTGCCGAGACCAAGCGCGATCTCGATCAATCCTTCGTCAACGCGGTGCTGGTCGGCCATGTCGGCGACGGCAATTTCCACCTCGCCTTCATCCTCGATCCCGACAAGCCCGAGGAACTGGCCGAAGCGACGCGGATCAACGACAAGATGGTGCACCGCGCCATCGCCATGGAAGGCACCTGCACCGGCGAGCACGGCGTCGGCTACGGCAAGCTCGACTTCCTCGTCGCCGAGCATGGCGATGCGCTGAGTGTCATGCGCTTGATCAAGAAAGCGCTCGACCCCGACAACATCATGAATCCGGGCAAGATCGTGCGGGTGTAGGCGCTGGGCGCTGGCTGCACTCACCCGCTGCGCTCGGGATAGCGGATCGCTTCGATCTCGAGCTCGACCTCGCCGGCGGGGCGGCGCCATTGCACGACATCGCCGACGCCGGCGCCGATGAGGGCGCGCGCGAGCGGCGAGACCCAGCTGACCTTGCCATGCTCGGCATCGGCTTCGTCCTCGCCGACAATGGCGAATTGGTGGTGCTCGCCGGCGGGATCGATGACATCGACGACGGCGCCGAAAGCCACCTCGTCGGTGGGTTGCTGCGCGGCGTCGACGGGGATCGCGCGCTCGATTCGCGCTTCGAGATAGCGAATGTCGCGGGCGAGATGGGCGAGGCGCATCTCCTTTTCCGGGCTGTCAGGCGCCGCCGCCAGCTGGCGCTGCTCCGCCTGCGCCGCGGCGAGGCGCTCCTCGAGCAGCTTGAGGCCGCGCCGCGTAACATAGTTCGGGTGCGGGCTCACCGGCAGCTCGGGCACGACTTCTGCCATGGCCTCGGTGTCGCTCTCGTTGACGAAGGCTCGGCTCATCGCGCATCTCCCTGGTCGGCTTGGCTCCGCCGGGCTTCAAGAGGCAACGGCGGCGCGCTCAGGAGGTTCCCCTTGTCTCTACCGGAAGGTGAATCCATGGCATACGACCGGCGCATCGAACTCGTCACCGGCGACATCACCAAGCTCGCGGTCAACGCCATCGTCAATGCCGCCAATTCCTCGCTGCTGGGCGGCGGCGGCGTCGACGGGGCGATCCACCGCGCGGCGGGGCCGGAGCTGCTGGCGGAATGCCGCACGCTCGGCGGTTGCCAGACCGGC
>JASHUO010000656.1 GCA_030039975.1 Alphaproteobacteria bacterium | reverse complement strand
AGCAGCAGATTGCCGGGAGCGACGACGGCCCAGAAGAGCTTGCTGAGGACGAAAAGCATGACCGAACGGCGCCCCTTTTTACCCTGGACCGGGCTGGGGCGCGACCGCTTTTCCTGTTGCCGCCGGGGAGCCGCTTCTCTAACGTCCGGCCGATCGTGAGCGACGCATGATATTCCGCTCGAATCGGGCCAACGCCGCCTTCTGTCATGATTTGTTCATGGCGGCGCTCTCCTTTCTGCTGTCGTTCTATTTGCGCGTCGGCGGCGGCATCGCCGCCTATTCCTGGCAGCTGATCGGCGTCTACGACCTCTCCTTCACGCTCATCGCCGGCCTGGTGTTCTGGTGGACCGGGCTCTACCGCGGCATCTGGCGCTACGCCTCGTCGCCGGACATGCTGGCGCTGCTGCGTGCCGTCACCATCGTCATGCTGCTGTTCTTCCCGGCGATGTTCGTCGTCACCCGGCTCGACGAGTTGCCGCGCTCGACGCCCTTCATCAATTGGCTGGTGCTGATGGCGCTGCTCGGTGGGCCGCGCTTTGCCTATCGCGCCTACAAGGATCGCGGCCTCGGGCACATGCTCGAGCGCGTCGACTACAGCCACACCATCCCGGTGCTGCTGATCGGCGCGCGCGACGGCGCCGCCATGTTCATCCACGCCATGGCAAGCGACCCGGAACGGCTCTATCGCGTCGTCGGGATCATCAGCGATTCGAGCTCGAACTCGCGCGTCGGACGCGACATCGCCGGCGTGCCGGTCCTCGGCACCATCGCCGACCTGCCGGAGGTGGTCAGCGCGCTCGACCGGAACGGCGAACGGCCGCAGCGCATGATCATCGCCGCGCAATCGATCGACGGCGCCACCGTCAGCCGGCTCCTCGACGTCGCCGAGACGCTCACCATCCCGCTGGCGCGCCTGCCGCGCCTCACCGAGTTCAAATCCACCGGCGCGGAAGAGCCGACGATCGAGCCGGTGGCGATCGAGGATCTGCTCGGGCGGCCGCAGGCCGTGCTCGACCGTCCCGGCATGCAAGCGCTCATTGCCGGCCGGCGCGTGCTCGTGACCGGCGCCGGCGGCACCATCGGCAGCGAGCTAGCGCGCCAGATCGCCGCCTATGGCCCGGCACGGCTTGTGCTCGTCGACAACAACGAATTCGCGCTCTACACCATCGACCGCGAGCTCGCGGAGCGGCACGCCGCGCTGCCGCGCCAGGCGCTCATCGGCGATGTCCGCGACCGCTTCCGCATCGAGGAGATCATCGCCGGCGAGCGGCCGGAGCTGGTCTTCCACGCCGCTGCGCTGAAGCATGTGCCGATGGTCGAGGCGAACCCCGTCGAGGGGATACTCACCAACGCGCTCGGCACGCGCTTCGTCGCCGAGGCCTGCCGCGCCCATGGCGTACGCGCCATGGTGCTGATCTCGACCGACAAGGCGGTCAATCCCACCAATGTCATGGGCGCCAGCAAGCGCCTCGCCGAAAGCATCTGCCAGGCGCTCGACGTGCTCGAATCGCGCAAAGCCGAGGGCACGCATTTCGTCACCGTGCGCTTCGGCAATGTGCTCGGCTCGACCGGTTCGGTGGTGCCGCTCTTCCAGCGCCAGCTCGCCATGGGTGGGCCGCTCACCGTGACCCATCCCGAGGTGCAGCGCTTCTTCATGACCGTGCGTGAGGCGGTGGAGCTCGTGCTCGAAGCCTCGGCGCTGGCGATGACCAGCCGGGAGGAGCGCGGCCGGATCTTCGTTCTCGACATGGGCGAGCCGGTGAAGATCGTCGATCTGGCGCGGCAGATGATCCGGCTTGCCGGCAAGAAGCCCGATATCGACATCAAGATCACCTTCATCGGGCTGCGTCCCGGCGAGAAGCTCTACGAGGAGCTGTTCTACGCCAATGAGCCGCTGGTGCCGACGGCGGCCGCCGGCATCCGCCTCGCCGCGCCGCGCATCATCGACTACGCCATGCTGCAGCGCTCGCTCGACGAGCTCGCCGAGCATGCGCGCGAGCGCCGCCAGGAACGGGTGCTGGCTCTGCTCGGAAAACTCGTCCCCGAATTCGCCGCCAGCGCCGCCACCCTCTCCCGCACAGCGGGAGAGGGAGGGGCCCAGCCCCGGAGCGGAGCGCAGGGGCTGGGAGGGTGAGGGAGCGTCTCCGCCCCTTGTTGCTTCCGGAAATCCATGCGCCGGCTCAGCCCTCACCCTCCCGCCGCTGCGCGACGGGTCCCTCCCTCTCGCACTAACGCGGGAGAGGGGCGCTCGCCGCAATCGCCTCGCGCAGCGTGCGCAGGAGAGCGGCGCTCTCCGGCAGATGCGGCGCTTCGGCATCGAGGATGAGCGCGAAGGCGCGGCGCTTCAGGCCGTCCACATCCAATCCGCCATCCCCGGGAGCGACGCCGGCGGCGTTGCAGACAATGTCGATCAGCCGGTCGATGCCGTGGAGGCGGCCGAGCAGGTAATCCTGCTCGCGATAGGCGCGCGAGAAGAAGGCGGCGAAATGCGCCATGCCCGTCCCCTTGGGCGCAAGCGCCGGGGCGAGCGCGGTCAAGGCACGCGCGTCGCGCGGGCTGATGCGGTCCACGAGAATCTCGTCGAACTCGCCGGTATCGCGCCAGTTCGTCACGGAGAGCGTGAGGACGTCCCAGAAGGGAAAGCCGAGATAGTTCACCAACACCTCCTGCCGCGCCGCCGCGGGCCAGGCCGCGGGGTCGATGGTCGCGATGAGCGCGTCGAGCTCGTGGGTGCTGGCGTCGAGATCGATTTCGCCGGCCATGCGCTCGATCAGCGCGCCGATCACCGCCCCCTGCTCGCGGGCGAAGCGCCGCGCCGGCTCCTCCGTCCAGGCCTCGCCTTCCGGCAGGGTGCCGAACAGCGCCTGCGCCGCTTCGCGCGTCCCATCACTGAAGAAGCCGGGCGCCTCGCGATGACGCAAGACATCGAGGCACTGGTAGAAATCACGCTTCAGGCGGTCGACGGCGGTGGCGGCGGCGGTGCCGGCGGGGCTGTCGTCCAGCATCTGGTAGAGGCGGTTCTGGCCCTGGATGAGGAAATAGAGCCGCCGCTTGCGGAAATCGACGTCGAAGGCGAGCAGGAAGCGCACCCAGCGCGGCAGCGAGCCGCCGGCGCGCTCTTGTGCCAGCGCCACGCTCTCTTCGCCGGCAAAGACCATCCCCGCCTCATGCGCCCAGGCATCGATGATGGCGGCAAGCGTGCGCGATATCGGCGAGCGCGGCGGCAGGGCGAGCATCACGCCGATGAGCTGGGCGACGAACGCGCGCACCGAAGCGAGCTTCAACCGCACATAGCCTTCATAGGCGAAGCCGGCATCGCGCGCGACGGTGACATTGACTTGCTCGCGCCAGCTTCTGAGCCGCTCGGCGGTGAGCACCTCCGCGCCGTTGAAGGCGCCGATGCGCGCGACGAGCTGCGTGATCTGCGGCCGCGCGGCATCGACGATGCCTTTGAGCCGTCGCACCCGCTCGTTGAAGCCGTTGACATAGCTGAGCTCGTCGGCAATCGGCTCGTTGCGTGGAATGTCGGAGAGCGCGCTCCGCAGGGTGGTGAAGAAGCCGGGAACGAGGCCGGTGAGCGGCGGCTGCGGCCGGTCGGGATCGGGATCGACATAGACGAGGCGCCGATCGACCTGGCGATAGGCGGGCCGGCCCTTGATCGCCCGGATCGCCTCGCGGAAAGGCTTGTCGTTGAGCACGCTGCCATCGACGAAGCATTGCAGGCGCGGGTCGAGCCCGGCGCGCCGATAGGGCTCGAAATTGCGCGCGAGGAATTGGCGCTGGCGCGGCCAGGTGATGCGCCGGCGCGCCAGCAGCTGCTCCAGCTCTGTGATCTGCGCCGGCGGGAACGCGCCGGGGAAAGAGGAGGTAGCGCGGGCGGCAAAGGCGAGCGCCGGCGCATTGGCGAAATCGAAATCGGTTTCGACCTCGCCATTGGGCCAGCGGCGATAGCTGAACTGCAGGATGTGACGGTGCTCGCGCTCCTCGATCACCGGCGGATCATGCGTCTCGAGCAGCTGGCGATAGCCGTAATGGTCGGTGAGGGTGACGAAGAGGTCGAGCCGCTGTCCCGCCGGCAGCAGCGAGCGCGCCGGACTCGCCGCTTCGCCCATGCTGGCCACGGCGTCATACATCAGCTGCGCCATGCGCGCCCCATCGAACGGCGGCTTGAACCAGCGCGAGCGCACGAAGAGCGACAGCTTCCGCCGCACCTCGGGATCGCGCACCTCCTGCATCAGCTGCGCCGCGCCGAAGCCCCAGATGAAGGGGTGCATGAAGGGCTTGCTCCACCGCCCGGCGCGCGCTTCGGCGGCCAGCAGCTCGGTGACGTCCGCCTCCCTGAGCCAGAGATCGCGCAGCCCGTCCATCGGCAGATTATGCGCCAGCGCCCGCGCCAGCATGGTGCCGTTGATGCCGCCGGCCGAGGCGCCGGCGATGATGTCGACGACGACGCGAAGATCGACCTTGCGACCGATCTCGCGCAGCAGCTCGAAATAGACGGCTTCGGTATCGTAAGGCCGGTTCGGCTCCGCCGTCTCGGCGAAGCGGGCGCTCGCCCGCGCGCCGCGGTCACGGATGTCGTGCAATGCGCTCGAAGCGCGGACGAGCTTCAGGATCTCTTTGCAGATGCCATGGATATAGACGGCGAGCGAGATGCCGCCGAAGCAGA
>JASHUO010000065.1 GCA_030039975.1 Alphaproteobacteria bacterium | reverse complement strand
GCGTCCTGGGCGGATCATAGCTATCGACGCTCTGCCGGCGGCGGCGCCTGGGCGCCGATCTCGGTCGATGCGGCGCGCGATCTCGTCTTCCTGCCGACGGCGGGTCCCACCGCCTCCTTCTATGGCGGGGAGCGGCCGGGCGATGATCTCTACACCTCCTCGGTCGTCGCCTTGCGCGGTTCCGACGGCGCCGTGGTCTGGCATTTCCAGACGACGCATCATGACCTCTGGGACGATGACGTGGCGGCGCAGCCGAGCCTCGTCACGCTTCACCGCGACGGCCGCGACATTGCCGCGCTCGTCGTCGCCGCCAAGACCGGCTTCGTCTTCGTGCTCGATCGCGACACCGGCAAGCCGCTTTTTCCGGTCGAGGAGCGGCCTTTCCCGGCGAGCGACGTGCCGGGCGAGGCGACCTCGCCGACCCAGCCGGTACCGCTGGCGCCGCCGCCGCTGGTGGCGCAGCGCCTCACCGCCGCCGATGCCTGGGGCCTTTTCTACTTCGACAAGCTCGCCTGCCGGCGCCGGCTCGAAACGCTCGACACGCGCGGCCTCTACACGCCGCCAAGCCTCAAGGGTACGGTCGTCTTTCCCTTCAACGGCGGCGGCGGCAATTGGGGCGGCGGCGCGGTCGATCCCGAGCGCCAGCTCTTCATCGTCAACACGATGCGCCTTGCCCATGTGATCCGGCTGATCCCGCGCGCCGACTATGCGGCGGCACGGGCGGCCGATCCCAAGGTGGAGATCGGCCTCGCCCTCGGCACGCCTTACACCGCCGAGCGCGCGCTGCTGACCTCGCCTCTCGGCTTTCCCTGCAATGCGCCGCCTTGGAGCGTGCTGAGCGCCGTCGATCTCGCTTCCGGCACCATCAAATGGCAGGTGCCGCTCGGCGAAAGAGCCTTTGGCTTGATCCGGGGACTACCCGGGGTGGGCGGGCCGATCGTCACCGCCGGCGGCCTCGTCTTCATCGCCGCGGCCATGGATGACCGCCTGCACGCTTTCGACGTCGAGACCGGCCGGGAGCTGTGGCGGGCAAGCCTGCCCGCCGGCGGCCAGGCGACGCCGATGACCTATGTCGTCAATGGCCGCCAGTTCGTCGTCATTGCCGCTGGCGGCCATTCCCGCATGGGCACGCCGCTCGGCGATGCGATCGTTGCTTTCGCTCTACCGCAATGAAACAGTTCAGCCCTTCGGCCGCATCGTCGGGAAGGCGATGACGTCGCGGATCGACGGGCTGTCGGTCAGCAGCATCACCATCCGGTCGATGCCGATGCCGAGACCGCCGGCCGGCGGCATGCCGTATTCGAGCGCGGCGACGTAATCCGCGTCGAGGCGCTGCGCTTCCTCGTCACCGCGCGCGCGCTCTGCCATCTGCGCCTCGAAGCGCTGCTGCTGATCGAGGGGATCGTTGATCTCCGAGAAGGCGTTGGCGACTTCCCAGCCATTGATATAGGTCTCGAAGCGCTCGGTAAGTCGCGGGTCGTTGCGGTCCGCCTTGGCCAGCGGCGAGATCTCGCGCGGAAAGCCGGTGACGTGGATCGGCTGGATCAGCTTCGCCTCGACGCGCGCGGCGAACACCGCCTCGAGCGCGCGGCCCCAGCCGGCGCTGTCCGCCACCTCGACCTGCAACCGCCGCGCCGCGGCGCGCGCATCCTCGTCGGCGAGGATGGTGAGGAAATCGGCGCCGGTCTCGCGCTTCACCAGCCCCGCCATGCTTTCGTGCGGCCAGGGGCCGGCCAGCTCGATCTCGTGCTCGCCATAGCGGATGCGCGTCGCCCCCAGCACCTCGCGCGCGATCTCGGCGATGAGCGTTTCGGTGAGCGCCATCATCGCGCGGTAATCGACATAGGCCTCGTAGAGCTCGAGCGAGGTGAATTCGGGATTGTGCCGCGGCGAGATCCCCTCGTTGCGGAAATTGCGGTTGATCTCGAAGAGCTTGTCGGAGAGGCCGCCGACCAGCAGGCGCTTCAGATGCAGCTCCGGCGCAATGCGGAGATAAAGCTCCATGTCGAGCGCGTTGTGATGGGTGACGAAGGGCTTGGCCGTGGCGCCGCCGGGAATGACATGCAGCATCGGCGTCTCGACCTCGAGGAAGCCGCGCTCGATCAGGAGCCGCCGCAGGGTTGCGATGATGCGCGAGCGGTTGCGCAGCACCGCGCGGCTCTGCTCGTTCATGATGAGGTCGAGATAGCGCTGCCGGTAGCGCGTCTCGAGATCGGCAAGGCCATGATACTTCTCGGGCAGTGGCAGCAGCGCCTTGGCAAGGACGGCGATGCGCTTGGCATTCACCGTGAGCTCGCCGCGCCGGGTGCGCCGGACGATGCCGTCGACGCCGATGATGTCGCCGAGATCGAGCAGCGGCAGCAGCGCCTGCTGCGCCTCGTCGAGCGATTTGCGGTCGCTGAAGATCTGGATCTTGCCGGAATTGTCGTGCAGGTCGATGAACATGCCGCTGTTGCGGATGGCGCGGATGCGGCCGGCGACGCTGACGCGATCCTCGGTCACGGCATCGGCTGGAAGCGCGGCATAGCGCGCCTCCAGCTCCTTCGCCTCGGCGCTGCGCCGCCACTCATAAGGATAGGGATCGATGCCGAGCGCCTTCAGCGCCGCGAGCTTCTGCAGCCGCGCGTTGCGGAATTGATTTTCTTCGCCGTCTTCTGCCATGCCCGCTCCGTGCCTTCGACGGCGCGTGTTGTAGTGCTTTGCCGCCAAAGCGCAACCGGTCCGAGCGGCCGCAAAACGGCATGCAGGGTAATAAACAAAATAATACTGTTGAAATGTGCCTATTGACGATTTCAACTCAGTAGATTAGTTTATTTGGTAGCGCCGATTTGAGCTTCAGCTTGCGGGCGCTTTAGAAATGCGGCTAAAGCGAGGGCATTGAACCGCCCGGCGAAAGCTGCGGCGGGTTTTTTTTCGGCCTGATCCCGCCCGGGCCCGATACGGGAGGAGATCAGACCCATGCCGATCCTCGCAGCGCGCCGGTTGCGTCCGTTCCTCGCCTTGCTGCTGCTCGCGCTCGCCGCGCTGCCGGCGACGGCGGCCGAGAAGCTCACGAGCCTGCGCCTCGACTGGGCCTATTACAGCCCGGTCAGCCTCGTGCTCCGCGACAAGGGCTGGATGGAGCAGGAATTCGCCAAGGACGGCATCAAGGTCGAATGGGTGCTGAGCCTCGGCAGCAACAAGGCGCTCGAATTCCTCAACGGCAACAGCGTCGATTTCGGCTCCTCAGCCGGCGCGGCGGCGCTGATGGCCAAGGCGAACGGCGTGCCGATCAAGGCGGTCTATGTCTTCGACAAGCCCGAATGGACGGCGCTGGTGACGCTGAAGGACTCGCCGATCCACACCGTCGAGGATCTCCGCGGCAAGCGCATCGCGGTGACGCGCGGCACCGATCCGCATATCTTCCTGCTGCGCGCGCTCGCCCTGCACGGCATGAAGCCGCAGGACGTGAAGATGGTGCTGCTGCAGCATCCCGACGGGCGCGTGGCGCTCGAGCGCGGCGATGTCGACGCTTGGGCGGGTCTCGATCCCTATATGGCCGAGACCGAGCTCGAAAAGGGCTCGCGGCTTTTCTTCCGGGATCCCGACCTCAACACCTATGGCTTCCTCAACACGCGCCAGGACTTCGCCGCCGCCCATCCCGACATCGTCGAGCGCGTGCTCACGGTTTATGAGAAGGCGCGCCTCTGGTCGCTCGCCCATCCCGCCGAGCTCAGGACGATCGTCGCCAAAGCCGCCAAGCTCAGCGATGCCGTCGCCGCCAAGGACCTGGAGCGCAACGATCTCTCGAGCGGGCTCATCGGCCAGAAGCAGCGCGACACCATCGTCGCTGCCGGCGGCGTCCTGAAACAGAGCGACGTCATTCCCGCCGACACCGACATCGCCAGGACCGCCGATGCGCTGATCGATCCGCAATACATCCTGCGGGTCGAGAAGCGGCTCGAGGCGGCGCGGTGAGACTCGCTCTCGCCCGCATCGGTCGCGGCGCCGTTTCCGGCGGCGCGCTCGGCCTGGTGCTGCCGGCGCTGGTGCTGGGGCTGTGGGAGGCGTTGTCGCGCTTCGGCGTGGCGCCGCCCAATCTCCTGCCGGCGCCCTCTTCGGTGCTGCGGGCGCTGCGCGATCTCTGGCTCCAGGGCGAGCTCTGGGGTCATATCGAGATCACGCTGCTCCGCGTCCTGCTCGGCTTCCTGCTCGGCACCGCCGTCGCCACGGTGCTCGGCGCGCTCACCGGCTCTTCGCCGCTCTGGCGCCGCCTCCTCGATCCGACGCTGCAGGCGCTGCGCAGCATTCCCTCCATCGCCTGGGTCCCGATCTTCATCCTCTGGCTCGGGATCTTCGAGGCATCGAAGGTGACGCTGATCGCCGTCGGCGCGTTCTTCCCGGTCTATCTCCAGACCATGGCCGGCATCCAGCAGGTCGATCGCAAGCTCGTCGAGGTGGCGCGCATGCACGGCTATGGCGGCGTGGCGCTGGTCCGGCGCGTGCTGCTACCGGCGACCTTGCCGGCCTATATCACCGGGTTGCGCGGCGGGCTCGGGCTCGCCTGGATGTTCGTCGTCGCCGCCGAGCTCATGGGCGCGAGCGAAGGCCTCGGCTTCCTGCTGCTCGATGGGCAGCAGACGGGACGGCCGGCCAATATTCTCGCGGCCATCCTGCTCTTTGCCGTTTTTGGCAAGGCGAGCGATCTGGCGCTGGCGGCGCTCGGCCGCCGCTTCACCGCCTGGCAGGACAATTTCCAGCACGCGGAAGAGAAGAAGGGCCATGCTGCAGATCAGGCGCGTCTCCAGGAAGTTTGAAGCGGTGGCGGCGCTCGCCGAGATCGATCTCGCCGTCGACCGCGGCGAGATCGTCGGGATCGTCGGCACCAGCGGCTGCGGCAAGAGCACGCTGTTGCGC
>JASHUO010000655.1 GCA_030039975.1 Alphaproteobacteria bacterium | reverse complement strand
TTGATCCCTGCCGACGGGTAGTTGCCGACGCCGGCGAGCGAGAATTGCGGCGTCAGATTATCGACATTCGGAAGCTGATTGTTGCTGCCGGCCGCCGAAGTGATGAGGCTCAGCTTCGTCGTGTCGTCGAGCTGGACCGTGAAGAACCCGAAGAACTGGCCCTGATCGCTTTGATCGTGGATCGCGTTGGGCCCCGGCGTCGCCGAGCTGAAGGCGGTGTTGTCATGGCCCAAAAGCGCGGTGACGTAATAGCTGAATTTCCCCGAACAGCCGCCATATTGGACGCTTGGCTGGATCGTGTCACGCTGGCCTGCGTACAGTGACGCGCTGCCGCCCGGGTCGGTGCAGCCGTCCTTCGTCTCGATATCCACCACGCCGCCCGTCGCGTAGCTGTATCGCGACGGCAAAATCCCGTCGAGCAAATCGAGCCGCTTGATGAAGATCGGATTGATCATCGAGATGAACGGCGGATTTGTGTTGATGTCGAGCGGCACCATCACGCCGTTGATTTGGTATTGGAATTGCGGCCCTTCGGTATCGCGGATGTGGATCTGCTGATTCTGGTCGATGGCGACGCCGGGCATCTGCGCCAGCACGTCGCTGAGCGGGGTGTTGGTGCCCGCTGGCAGATTGCCGATGTCCTGCTCGGTCACCGAATACTGGCTCGCGCCGCTCGGCGACACGCCCGGCCCGCCGATCCTGGGTGCTTCGACCGTGACGGTCTCGATCTCCTGCGGGACGAGCGCCAGGGACAGGGATAGCGGCTGGGCCGTCGGCGGCGACACCACAGCCGCGCGGGCGGAGGTGAAGCCGGCAAGGCTGGCGACGATCGTGTAACGACCGTCGGCAACGGGCGGCAGCTGGAAGCGACCCTGCGCGTCGCTGGTCGCGCGCGCCGCCACGTGACCGTCCGCGCCAAGCAGCTCCACTGCGGCGCCGGCGAGCGTCTCTCCCGCCGCATCGCGCACCGTGCCGCTGAACCCGGCCGGATCGGCGCGGCCCGGCGCCGCGCTGGCCAACACTGCCGCAAGCAGCGTCAATCCTGCCGCCCAGCTCTTGAGGCTCCCCATCCCCCCGCCCCTTGCTCGAGCTTCGTCTCCTGCGACTGAATATCATTCGCATTATCAAGTCAAGTCAGGAGCTGACCAAGATGCGCTGGACCCTAAAGGGAGGTGATTTCCTGTCTTGGCGACGTTGCCAGTTTCAGCTGTATCCTAAGTTCCGCGCCAAGCCGCTATCCCGGAGACCGGCGTCAAGCCGCTGCCGGGGGCGAGCAAGAGGGAGGTCGCAATGCCGGAAGCCATCGTCGGACAGAGAGGCTATACCTACGAGGTCGTTGCCGACTGGGCGAAGCTGCCCGCCGGTTGGACGTTCTGCGATGTCGCGGCGGTGGCTGTCGACCGGCGCGATCGCGTCTATGTCTTCAACCGCGGCGATCATCCGTTGATGGTGTTCGACCGCGACGGCAATCTGCTGAACTCCTGGGGAGAGAAGCTCTTCAAGCGCGCGCACGGGCTGCATATCGGACCGGACGACGCGCTCTATTGCACCGATGATGGCGACCATACCGTCCGCAAATGCACGCTCGAGGGCAAGGTGCTGTTCGAGATCGGCATCCCCGGCCGGCCGAGCAAATTCATGAGCGGCGAGCCGTTCAACCGCTGCACCCACACGGCGCTGTCGCCCCAGGGCGAGATCTATGTGTCGGACGGCTACGCCAACGCCCGCGTGCACAAATTCTCGCCCGACGGAAAATTGCTGTTTTCCTGGGGCGAATGCGGCTCGGATCCGGGCCAGTTCAATATCCCGCACAACATCGTCTGTGACGGCGACGGATGGGTCTATGTCGCCGATCGCGAAAATCACCGCGTCCAGGTTTTCGATGGCGACGGCAAGTACGAAGCGCAGTGGAACAACCTGCATCGGCCCTGCGCGCTCTACATGGAAGGGGGAGCCCACGGCGTCTGCTATGTCGGCGAGCTCGGGCCGCACCAGCCCGTCAACATGAATTTCCCCAATCTCGGGCCGCGCATCAGCATCCTCGGCCGCGATGGGCGGCTCGTCTCTCGCGTCGACGAGCGCTCCGGCTTGCCGCAAGGCCAGTTCATGGCGCCGCATGGGCTCGCCCTCGATTCACACGGTGATCTCTATGTCGGCGAGGTGTCGTGGACGGCCTGGGAGAAATACGTCCATCCCGGCGAGCCCGTACCCAAGACCCTGCGCAGCCTGCAGAAGCTCGTCCGCAAGGCCCAGTGACAGCAGGGCTGTCGCGTATGATTCACCACAGAGGCACAGAGGACACGGAGATTAGGTTGTCGGCGCTATTCTTCTCTTCTCCGTGTCTCTGTGGTGAATCTTTTCCTGCCCCGGGTGCGTGACGAAGGCGATCGCCCTGGCGCCGTCAGATCGGCGCTTCGCCCTTGAGCATGAGGCGGTAGAGGTAGCGCCGCTCGCTCATGTCGTAATCGGCGTTGGCCTGGTGCATGACGCTGCGGTTGTCCCACATCACCCAGTCGCCGGGGCGCCATTTGTGGCGGTACTCGTATTTTTTCTGGGTGGCGTGCTGCATCAACGCATCAATCAGCGCCAGCGCATCGGTGTCCTCGAGGCCAAGGATCGACTCCATGCGCACCGGGTTGAGGTAGAGCGCCTTGCGGCCGTTTTCGGGATGCGTGCGCACCAGGGGGTGAATACCGGGCGGCGGCACGCGGCGCAGGCTCTCCTCGTCGATATGGCCGAGCGAGCGCGGGCTGTACTTGCTGAAATAGACATGCACCGCCTTCAGCCCGTCGATCCTGTGCCTGGTCGCTTCGGGCAGGTCGCGGTAAGCCGCATGCATGTTGACATACTGCGTGTCGCCACCGCGTGACGGCAGCTCGACCGCGAACAGCATGGTGGCCTTCGGCGGCCGCGGGTGGTTGGAGTGGTCGGTGTGGAAGCTCTCGCCCGGGATGATGCGCTTGCCGTTCACGATCTCGTCGTTGGAGACGTAATAGACGTCGGGATGGCCCGGCACGTGATGCTCGCGCTTGTCGTGCTGCTGAAGCTCGCCGAAGATCGTCGCCGCGACCTTGAACTGGTCCGGCGTGAAGTGCTGGCCGCGCATCACCAGCACATGCCGTTCGGCGAAGGCGGCGCTGAGCCTGGCGCGGGTCTCGCCGTCGACGGGCTCGGTGAAATCGATCCCGGTGACTTCGGCGCCCGTATGGTCCGTCAGCGGCGTTATGGTCAAGGACGCCATCGGCTGATCCCTCCCTATAGCGCTTTTCTGAGAACGCTATCCCCGGCGGGCGGGGAGGGTCAAGCCGCAGTGCCAGGACCTGATGATCTATGGCGGCTCGCCTGAGACGACATGCGCCCTCATTTACGCCAACTCGCCTAGCAAGGCCCTAGCCTGCTTGAGGTCCAGCGTGTCGAAGCCTTCAGTGAACCAGCCATAGATTGGGGTGAGAAGATCGCGGGCCTGCTGCCGTTTGCCCCGATCGCGCCACAGCCGCGCCATGCTCATCGCCGCGCGCAACTCATAGGCCTTCGCCTGTTGGCTGCGTGCGACGCGCGTCGCCTCTTCGAGGGCGTCTTCGCCCTCCTCAAGCCGGTTGAGACCGGATAACGCGACGCCTTCGAGGCGATGAAGTTCCGCCTCCCACTGGCGGTGGCCCGTCTTCTCCGCGGTGCTCAGCCCGTCTCTCGCCGCGGCAAGAGCCGCGTCATGCTCACCCTGGCCAGTCAGCGCTTCGGCCAACTTGGCCAGGCCGTAGCATCGCACCCGCGTCGCGGCGGGTCCGGCTAGTCCATCGCGCAGACAAGCGACAGCCCCCTCGAATGCGCCTTGCGTCGTCAGTGCGGCGCCCCGCAGGAGCTGGGGCTCCAGCACGAAGCCAAGTCGCTGCTCAGCGGCGAGCGCCTCGGCCGCCTCGAGGCGTTGCACGGCCAACTCCGGCTCGCCGCGCTCCAGGTGGACAATCGAGTTGTACTGCAAGGTCAAGGCAAGACTGAATGGGTGAGCGATCCGCTCTGCCAATACCAAGGCTTCGCCGCCGAAGGCCAGGCCCTTATCGGGATACCCAAGCAGCCAATAGGCTTGGGCATCAAAAACGCGCGCACACATGCCCGGGTCGTGCCCGCCATAGAGCTGGTGGAGGAGGCGGTGCCGCTCGGGATCGTAGAGCCGCCGCCCTGCCGCACAGTGCTCGCGCGCAGCCGTCGGCTCGCCCGCGAACAGGGAGGTCGCCCAGGCACTATGGTGCGCTTGAAGACGCAATTCGTCGTTCGTGTTGTGAGCGGTCAGCTGCTGCAGCTGGTTTGAT
>JASHUO010000654.1 GCA_030039975.1 Alphaproteobacteria bacterium | reverse complement strand
CACCTTGTAGATCTCGCCGCCCTGCTCGCGGAATTCCTGCGACTTCTCGGCCATGCCGGACTGGGCGTAGTCGCGCACCTCCTGCGAGATCTTCATCGAGCAGAATTTTGGCCCGCACATCGAGCAGAAATGCGCGAGCTTCGCGCCCTCGGCCGGCAAGGTCTGGTCGTGGAACTTTTCCGCCGTCTCGGGATCGAGCGACAGGTTGAACTGGTCGCGCCAGCGGAATTCGAAGCGCGCCCGCGACAACGCGTCGTCGCGCAGCCGCGCCGCCGGGTGGCCTTTGGCGAGATCCGCCGCATGCGCCGCGATCTTGTAGGTGACGACACCGATCTTGACGTCGTCGCGATCGGGGAGCCCCAGATGCTCCTTGGGCGTGACGTAGCACAGCATCGCCGTGCCGAACCAGCCGATCATCGCCGCACCGATGCCGCTGGTGATGTGGTCGTAGCCTGGCGCGATATCGGTGGCGAGCGGGCCCAAGGTGTAGAACGGCGCCTCATGGCAGTGCTGGAGCTGCAAGTCCATGTTCTCCTTGATCTTGTGCATCGGCACGTGGCCCGGCCCTTCGATCATCACCTGCACGTCGTGCTTCCAGGCGATCTTGGTGAGCTCGCCCAGGGTCTTCAGCTCGGCGAATTGCGCTTCGTCATTGGCATCGGCGGTCGAGCCCGGACGGAGCCCGTCGCCCAGCGAGAAGCTCACATCATAGGCCCGCATGATCTCGCAGATCTCTTCGAAGCGGGTGTAGAGGAAGCTTTCCTGGTGATGGGCGAGGCACCACTTCGCCATGATCGAGCCGCCGCGCGAGACGATGCCGGTGACGCGCTTGGCCGTCAGAGGTATGTAGGGGAGCCGCACGCCGGCATGGATGGTGAAGTAGTCGACGCCCTGCTCGGCTTGCTCGATCAGCGTGTCGCGGAAGATCTCCCAGGTCAGCTCTTCGGCCCGGCCACCGACTTTCTCCAGCGCCTGATAGATCGGCACCGTGCCGATCGGCACTGGCGCATTGCGGATGATCCATTCGCGAATCGTGTGGATGTTCTTGCCGGTGGAGAGATCCATCACCGTATCGGCGCCCCAGCGAATCGCCCAGACCAGCTTGTCGACTTCCTCGGCGACGGAGGAGGTCACGATCGAGTTGCCGATATTGGCGTTGATCTTCACCAGGAAATTCCGGCCGATGATCATCGGCTCGCTTTCCGGGTGGTTGACATTGGCGGGGATGATGGCGCGGCCGCGCGCGACCTCGTCGCGCACGAACTCCGGCGTGACGTGATCGGGTATCGCGGCGCCGAAGGACTCGCCATCGCGTGGGCCTGCCAGCGCTTGCTCGCGGCCGAGATTCTCGCGGATGGCGATGTACTCCATCTCCGGCGTGATGATGCCGGCGCGGGCATAGGCGAGCTGCGTCGGTGCCCGGCCGGGCTTGGCCTTGAGCGGCCGCCGCCCCGCGCGGTCGAAGACCGGCACGTCGCTCACCTCGCCGGCGCGCAGACCATTGTCTTCCGGCCGAATCGCCCGCGCTGCGCTGTCCTCGACGTCGCCGCGCGCCCGGATCCAGCCATCGCGCAAGGGCGCAAGACCCAGGCGGATGTCGATCGCGACCGCGGGATCGGTATAAGGGCCGGAAGGGTCGTAGACGCGGACTGGCGGCTCCTTCGCCGCCGGCGACAGATCGATCTCGCGCATCTGGACGCGCAGCTCGGGATGGTGGCGGCCGGCAATCGAGATCTTGCGCGACGCCGGCAACGGGCCGGTCGAGACGCCGAAATTCTGCTTCATGGTACCTTCGGGCATAGCGATCTCCTTCTCCCGACGGAGCGGTGCAACAGGAGATCCGGTGCCTGCGGAGTTGAGGGGCGGCTCTGTCGCCAGAATGCTTCGAGCTGCGCCGTTCCTGTCCCTACGCCGGTACGATCCGGATCAGGTTCAAAGGGTTCCCACGTTGCCAGAGGCGGGTGTGGTGTCTCAGCCCCTTACCGGGGCTCCCCTTGGAATCACCGTAGTATCCCGAGCAAACACCGCCGCCGTCAAGCCGTCCTGTGCGGACACCGCCAGGCTCCTAATGTCCGGCGGCGCCCTGGCTCAGCCGCTCGAGCAGCGGGCGGAGCGCGTCCAGCTCGGCGCCGAAGCCGCTCCAATCCCCCGCCTTCAGCCGCGCAATCGCGCGGTCGTAATGCGCGAGCGCGGCTTGCGCGGTGTCGGCCGATGCGCCCGTCAGCGCCGGAGACAGCGCTGCCACCGGCGCCGCGGCCGGCGCGGTTCCCTTGAAAAGCGCCGCCAGCGCCTCGGGCAAGGTGTCGGCCATCACGACGCTGTCGCCATAGGCGGCGATGACGCGCTTCAACTCGGGGAGCTGCCCGCTCTCGGCGCGAAGATAAAGCGGCGAGACGTACAAGATCGAGGTGCCGATCGGTATGACCAGCACATTGCCCCGGATGACGCGGGAGCCCATCTGGTTCCACAGCGAGATCTGCTGTGAGATCTCGGTGTTCTGGTTGATCCGCGCTTCGATCTGCAGCGGGCCGTAGATCTGCTTCTCCTTGGGGAATTCATAGACGATGAGCTTGCCGTAATCCGGCGGATCGCAGCCGGCGGCGAGCCAGGCGATCATGTTCTCGCGCCGATTCGGGACCATCGGCACCATGAGGAAGAACTCGGCGCGCGGCTCCGTCGGCAGCCGCATGATCATGTAGTAAGGCGCCATCTTGTTGCCGTCGGCGGATTCGATGCTGCCGATACTGCTGGTCGCACCGGGAAACTGCCAAAGATCCTCGCGGTTATAGAACACCTCGGGCGCATTCATGTGATAGGCCCGGTACATCTCGGCCTGTATCAGGAACAGATCCTCGGGGTAGCGCAGATGCCGCTGGAGATCGGCCGGCATCGCGCTGAGCGGCTTGAACAGCCCGGGAAAGATGCGCCGATAGGTGGCCAGCACCGGATCGTGCGGGTCGGCATCGTAGAAATCGACCGTGCCGTTATAGGCATCGATGATGATCTTGACCGAATTGCGGATGTAGTCGGCCCCGCCCTCTGCCATCGGCTGCGCATAGGGAAACCAGTCGCTGCTGGTGTAGGCGTCCTGTATCCAGAACAGCCGCCCGTTGCTGACCACGATGTAGGGATCGTGATCGAGCTGCAGGAAGGGCGCGATCGTACGGACGCGCTCCGCGATGTTGCGGCGGAAGACAATGCGGCTCTGGTCGGTGATGTAGCTGCTGATCAGGATGTTGGGATCGTCGAAATACCAGGCGAAGAGCGTCCGGCGCGCGATGCCGCCGATCGGGACGCCGGCGGTGCCGGCATAGCTCGCATAGGCATTGTCGTTGCCTTTGGGATAGTCGAATTCCGGCGTGGTCGTCTTGACGATCGCGTAGGATTGCGGGCCTTCGCCGAAATAGAGCCGCGGCTGATCGATCACCGGACCGCCGGACGCGACCGGCGGAATGTCGTGCTCGTAGAAGATCGGCAGCCCTTCGCGGGTCTTCTCGGTGACCGGCGACATCACCACGCCATTGCCGTGGGTGAACAGCAGATGCAGGTTCACCCAGGTCTGGGCGCTCTGCGGCAGCAGCGTCGGATCGAGCTGCCGCGCGGAGAGCATCACCTGCTGATAGGTATTGCCGAGCTGGTAGCGATCGATATCGACGTCGAGGAATTTGTAATAGGTGCGGATCTCCTGAAGCTGCGAATACGTCGCCATGAGCGGTCGCCAATCCCAGAGCCGGATGTTGTCGACCGTCGCGCGATCCGCGTCGAGCGACTGAAGCGTGAGATCCTGCGTCGCCGGGAAAGGCTTGATCGCGACCTGCCGGAGATCATAGGCCTCCTGGGTAAGGGCGATGTTGTTGCGCAGATAAGGCGTCTCAAGCTGCAGCTCGCTCGGCTTCACGTAGAGCCGCTCGAACAGCGCAGGAATGCCGGCGGTCAGCACGATGAGGGCGACGTACCCCGCGGCGGGCGCGGCCAGCAGCCAATAGGCCCGCCGCCAGATATTGGCCCAGGAGACAAGAGCGGCGCCGCCGGTGAGGCCGATCAGCATCCACAGGATCGGCAGCCGGACATGGACGTCGGTGTAGGCTGCGCCGATGACGACGCCGTTATCGCCATAGAGCAGCTGGAAGCGGTCGAGCGCGTAGGTGCAGGCTTTGAGCGCGAAGAAGAGACCGAGCAGGACGGAGCCGTGGACGATGGCAGCAGATGAGATGCGCCAGGGACGTGCGGCAAGAGAAATCTCGCCGTTCAGCGCATAGACGGCGAAGGCGAGGAGCGCGCTGAGGAAAAGCAGCACCATCGCCCAATGGATCAGCGCGACATAGGCGGGCAAAGCGAAAAGATAGAAGCCGATATCCTTGCCGAAGACCGGGTCGACTTCGCCATAGGGCACCCGATCGAGGAAGCGCAGCGCCACCGTCCAGTTGCCGCTCTCGCTCATCGCCGTCAGCAATGCGAGGAGGCCGGCCGCCCCCAGGATGAGGAGGCGCCACGCGCGCCGCGGCGCCATGGTTCCGAAGAGGTCCGGCAGTTGCGGGAAATTCGCGGAGAGCCAGGGCCCGGGACGCCGGCCGGAGCGCAGCGCCAGCATGCCGGAGGCCCAGAGGCAGACGGCGGAGATGACGAAGACAGCGAGAAAAAGCACTACCTGGGCGAGGAGCATCGTGCGGAAGACGGAAAAATATCCGACCGATGAGAACCACAGCCAATCCACCAGGAAGTCGGAGGCGATGCCGAGAACGAAAAGAACGGCGATGATGACGGCGATCGCCGTAATCACGCTCCGAGACCACATGGCACGCCCTCCCGTCTTCGGTCCTCGCCGGTCGTCGCAGAGACGCCGGGGCCGATACGCCGCTACACGCCGGCAGCGCGCAACTTAAATTCGCGTCATCTTCGCGCCGCCGAGCAGCGCCGGCATTGTAGGGCTTGGAGCCGCCCGGGTCTTGTCAATCCGCGCTCGCCCGACGCAGCACCTCGAGCTTGAGCGGCAGTGGCGTGCCGAGCCAGAGCGCAAAGCGCGAATGATCATCATAGTCGTTGCCGGTGAGCGGGTGGACGAGAACGCTGAGCTCGCCGCGGTTCAGCATGAGCCAGGGCAACAGCTTCGGCAGCTCGCCCACGGCAAAGGCGACCTGATACATCGAGCGCGGGTGCGGACCCACGGGCTCGTCATGCCAGCGTCCGAGACGGACGGCGAAGCGCTCGTCGAGCCCGGCGCGGAGCTGCTCTGCCGCCGGGCGACTCGCCGCGTCGTAATAGACATGCGCGTGATAGCCTTCGATGGTGCCGGCGTCGTTGAAGCGCTCGACCATGGCGGAACCTCCTGTGCGCGGGCGGCGGGCAACAGAGCATAGAGGGGGGTCGACGGCGAGCGCCATGGCTGCTGTTATGGGCCGGGGGAAATGCCGGAGACGCCGACCATGTCCGAACTCTTCCGCTTGTCTGCGCGCGAGGCTGCCGCCCGCATCGCCACCGGCCGGCTCACCGCCGTCGCTCTCGCCGAATCCTGCCTCGAGCGAATCGCCCGGCGCGAATCGGAGCTCGGCGCCTGGACCTATATCGATGCCGATCAGGTGCTCGCCGAGGCGCGGGCGCGCGACCAGTCGGGGCCCGGGGGAGCGCTGCACGGCATCCCGATTGGGGTCAAGGACATCATGGATACCGCCGACATGCCGACGGCCTACGGCTCGCGCGTCTATCGCGGCTTTCGTCCCGCCGCCGACGCCGCCTGCGTCGCGCTCGCGCGCGCCGCCGGCGCGGTCATTCTCGGCAAGACCGTGACCACCGAATTCGCCGCGCTCAGCCCCGGCAAGACCCACAATCCACATGCTCCCGCCCATACGCCCGGCGGCTCGTCGAGCGGCTCGGCGGCTGGTGTTGCCGA
>JASHUO010000653.1 GCA_030039975.1 Alphaproteobacteria bacterium | reverse complement strand
AGTTTCGAGCCGTCGCGATAGAGCGCATTCGCCTTGAGGCCGAGATGCCAGGACAGGAGATAGGCGTCCTTGCATTCCTCGACGGTGGCGGCGTTCGGCATGTTGATCGTCTTCGAGATCGCGCCGGAGATGAAAGGCTGCGCCGCCGCCATCATGCGGATGTGGCTGTCGACCGAGAGGAAGCGCTTGCCGATCCGGCCGCAGGGATTGGCGCAGTCGAAGACCGGCAGGTGCTGCTCCTGCAGATGCGGCGCGCCTTCGAGCGTCATGGCGCCGCAGCAATAGGCGTTGGCCGCCTCGATCTCGGCGCGCGTGAAGCCGAGCGCCGCCAGCATGTCGAAGCCGACATCGTCGAGTTGCGCCGCGGTGAAGCCGAACGCGGCCTTGCACAGCTCCTCGCCGATCGTCCATTTGTTGAAGGCGAATTTGATGTCGAAGGCGGCGCCGAGCGCGTTCTCCACCGCCTCGATGGCGCCGTCGGTGAAGCCGCGGGCACGGAGCTGCTCGTGGTTGACGGCGGGCGCGCCCTTCAGCGTGCCGTGGCCGACGGCGTAGCGCACGATCGTCTCGATCTCGCCGGCGTCATAGCCGAGGACGTGCAGCGCTTCCGGCACCATGCGGTTGATGATTTTGAAATAGCCGCCGCCGGCGAGCTTCTTGAACTTGACGAGGGCGAAATCGGGCTCGATGCCGGTGGTATCGCAATCCATCACCAGGCCGATCGTCCCGGTGGGTGCGATCACCGTCGTCTGCGCGTTGCGATAGCCATGCAGCTCGCCCAGCGCCAGCGCCGCGTCCCAGGCGTTGCGCGCCGCCTCGACCAGCGTCTGATCGGGGCAATTTGCCGCATCGAGCGGCACCGGCAGGATCGAGAGGCCCTCATGGCCCTTGCTCTCGCCAAGCGCGGCGCGGCGGTGGTTGCGGATGACGCGCAGCATCGGCTCGCGGTTGCGCGCGAAGCCGGGGAAGGCGCCGAGCTCCGCCGCCATCTCCGCCGAGGTGGCATAGGCGATGCCGGTCATGACCGCGGTTATGGCGGCGCCAAGGGCGCGGCCCTGGTCGCTG
Organism: Alphaproteobacteria bacterium; assembly: GCA_030039975.1. Lineage (GTDB taxonomy): Bacteria > Pseudomonadota > Alphaproteobacteria > ATCC43930 > CGMCC-115725 > DAHUYF01. The sequence continues at coordinate 4,407 of JASHUO010000653.1, read as the reverse complement.
TCATAAGGCAGCCCCGACGCCATCAGCAAGCCGCCGATATTGGCGTAGCCGAGGCCGAGCGTGCGGAACTCGTAGGAGAGCTTGGCGATCTCGCGCGACGGGAACTGCGCCATCAGCACCGAGATCTCCAGCGTGACGGTCCAGAGCCGCGTCGCATGCTCGAAGGCGGGCGTGTCGAACTCGCCATTCTCGCGCCGGAAGGCCATCAGATTGAGCGAGGCGAGGTTGCACGCCGTGTCGTCGAGGAACATGTATTCCGAGCACGGGTTCGACGCGTTGATGCGGCCGCTCGCGGGGCAGGTGTGCCACTCGTTGATCGTCGTGTCGTATTGCAGCCCGGGATCGGCGCTCGCCCAGGCGGCATGGGCGATCTTCTCCCACAGCTCGCGCGCCTTCAGCGTCTTGTGCACCTTGCCGTCGGTGCGGCGGTGGAGGTTCCAGTCGCCGTCCGTCTCGACCTCTGCGAGGAACTCGTTGGTGACGCGCACCGAGTTGTTGGAGTTCTGGCCGGAGACGGTGAGATAGGCCTCGCTGTCCCAATCGGTGTCATAGGTGCGGAAGTCGATCCGGGCATAGCCCTGCTGCGCGAACTGGATGACGCGCTGGACATAATTCTCCGGGATCATCGCGCGTCGCGCCGCTTTGATCTCGCGCTTCAGCGCCGGGTTGCGCGCGGGGTCGAAGCGGCTTCCGTCCGCCGGGTCGAGCTCGCCTTCCTGGCAGGCGGCCATGACCCGGTTCAAATGCGTCTCGGCCAGCTTCGAGCCGGCGACCAGCGCCGCGACCTTCTGCTCCTCGATGACCTTCCAGTCGATATAGGCCTCGATATCGGGATGGTCGATGTCGACCGTCACCATCTTCGCCGCGCGGCGCGTGGTGCCGCCCGACTTGATCGCGCCCGCCGCGCGGTCGCCGATCTTGAGGAAGCTCATCAGCCCCGAGGAGCGCCCGCCGCCTGACAGCTTCTCGTTCTCGCCGCGCAGCTTCGAGAAGTTGGAACCGGTTCCCGAGCCGTATTTGAAAAGGCGCGCCTCGCGCACCCAGAGATCCATGATGCCGCCCTCGTTGACGAGGTCGTCGGCGACGGACTGGATGAAGCAGGCATGCGGCTGCGGATGCTCGTAGGCGCTGTCGGAAGCGACGAGCTCCCCGGTCTTGTAGTCGACGTAGTAGTGACCTTGCGCCGGACCGTCGATGCCATAGGCCCAGAAGAGGCCGGTATTGAACCATTGCGGCGAATTCGGCGCCGCCATCTGGCAGCACAGCATGTACCGCATTTCGTCGTAATAGGCGCGGGCGTCGTCCTCGCCGTCGAAATAGCCGCCCTTCCAGCCCCAATAGGCCCAAGTGCCGGCGAGCCGGTCGAACACCTGCTTGGCGCTGTTCTCGGAGCCGTAACGCTCCTTCGCCGGCAGTGCCTTCAGCGCCGCTTCATCGGCGGCCCGCCGCCACAACCATTCCGGCACGTCGGCCTCGGCCACCGGACTGAGCTTCGCCGGGACGCCCGCCTTGCGGAAATACTTCTGGGCGAGGATGTCGCAAGCGACCTGGCTCCATTCGGCGGGAACTTCGATATCCGGCAGGTGGAAGACGCGGGAGCCGTCCGGGTTCCGGATTTCACTGGTCGCCTGCCGAAAGGCGATACCGGAATAGGGGTCCTGTCCTGTTTTCGTGAACCGCCGCTGGATGCGCATCCCCCACCTGCCCCAGAAGTTTCTTGCCCCGCGTCCCGGTCGGCGCTACCTATTGCGTCGCGCTGACTAGGAAATCCAACATATAGCGAAGCCCGGGCCGCTGGCAACAGATTTTGTGGCTATCTGGAGACAACCCCACAAGATGTAGTAAATCCGACACACCCCACCTCAACGGCCCCACCGACCGCCTTGCACTCGCCCCCGGCGGCTTCGAGCGCAGCGCGATCGATCGAGCTGTCCCCATCGCGCAGCGATGGGAGGGTGAGGTGGGCGCCGACGCCGTCCGCCGGCTGTGTCGAGAAATTCTGCCTCCGAGCGCCGGGGCGTTTGCTGGACGCGTCGCAAGTCAGGTGCCATAGTCGCGGCGGTTTTCTCCTATAACCACAGCGGTCGGACGGCGCGTTCGCCGCACGAGGTCGGGTTCCCCTCCATGGGCGCTACACTGGGCACAAGGCTCTTCACTTGGCTGCGCGGCGAGCTGGTCGGTGTCGATGCCTTCGGCAATCGCTATTACCGTGAGAAGGGACAGCGGAAGCTGCAGGGTGGCGCCGGCCGCGACAGCCGCGAGCGGCGTTGGGTCATCTATAAAGGCGAGCCCGAAGCATCGCGCGTGCCACCGGAATGGCATGGCTGGCTGCATCATACCTTCGCCGAGGTGCCGAAGGACGCCGGCTCGAAGAAATATCCCTGGCAGAAGGACTACGTGCCGAACCTGACCGGCACGCCCGACGCCTATCGGCCGCCCGGCTCGCTGCTGCGCGGCGGCCGTCGCGCCAGGTCGACCGGCGATTACGAGCCCTGGCAACCGGAATAGAGGGCGACAACATAGACGGTGACAACCGAGAGCTGGAGTAAGAGGGGATGAGTCGCAACGCCGTCGAGACCGTGATGGGCGCCGTCGTGTTGGTGGTCGCCGCGGTCTTCCTGTTCTTCGCCTATACCACGAGCCAGGTCCGCGCCGTCTCGGGCTATGAGCTCACCGCGAATTTCGACCGGGTGGAAGGGCTGCGCGATGGCGGCGATGTCCGCATCAGCGGCATCAAGGTCGGCAGCATCATCTCGCAGACGCTCGATCCGAAGGATTACGTCGCCATCGTGAAGATGAGCATCGATCCCGCCGTCAAGATACCGGTGGACTCCGTCGCCACCATCACCTCGAGCGGCTTGCTCGGCGATAAATATCTCTCGATCGTCCCCGGCGCCGAGGATGCGTTCTTGAAGCCGGGCGCTACGATCGAGCATACGACGCCGCCCATGAGCCTCGAATCCCTGATCGGCCAGTTCATCTACGGCCAGCAGAACGCCGGGGGTGGCGGCCAGCAGGGTGGCGGTGGCCAACAGCCGAAGCCGAATGGCCAGATCCCGCCAGCCAAGTAGCACGCTCCGCCCGGGCGGGAAGGTCGTCGAGCAGCACTGGGATCCCAAGCGCTACCAGCGCAATGCCGGCTTCGTCGCCGCGCTGGGTGAGCCGCTGCTCGAGCTGCTCACGCCGCGTGCGGGCGAGCGTATCCTCGATCTCGGCTGCGGCGATGGAACGCTGACCCAGGTCATCGCCGCACGCGCTGATGTGACCGGGGTCGATGCCAGTCCCGAGCAGGTGACGGCCGCGCGTGCGCGCGGCCTCGATGCGGCGGTCGTCGACGGTACCCGCCTTGCTTTCGCGGCGGTGTTCGACGCCGTCTTCAGCAATGCCGCGCTGCATTGGATGCGCGACCCCGACGCGGTCATCGCCGGGGTTTGGCGCGCGCTGAAGCCCGGCGGGCGCTTCGTCGCGGAATGCGGCGGTGCCGGCAATGTCGAGAGCGTGCTCCGGGCGCTCGCCGCGGCGCTGGCGCGGCACGGCGGCGATGCCGAGGCGGCGAGCCCGTGGTACTTCCCGGAGCCCGCGGAGTATCGCGCGCGGCTCGAGCGCCAAGGCTTCGTGGTCGCGTCGATGGCGCTGATCCCGCGGCCGACGCGGCTTCCCGGGGCGCTCGCCGACTGGCTCGACACTTTTGCGGAGAGTTTTCTTGCCACCGTTCCGCCGCAAACGCGGTCCATGGTCAAGGCGGAAGTCGAGGACAAGCTGCGCGGCACATGGCTTGATGCGGCGGGCATTTGGACGGTCGACTATGTGCGGCTGCGCTTTGTCGCGGCGAAGCCGTCGGAGGCGCGGGCGTGAGCGACGCCAAGAAGCCGGCGAAGCTCGAGCTGCCGACCTGGCGCACCCCCGAGGGCGAGCCGGTGTCCTGCGTCGAGAAGATCAAGGTGCTCAACGAGAACCTCGAGGAGCTGCGCGCGCTGGCGCAGGAGGCGTTCGAGGATGCCTTGCTCATGGGCTGCGACGAGGCGCAGTTCCGCGAGGTGATGAACCGGCTTGCCGCGGCCCTGGTGAACCCCTACGCCAGGGATCGGCGGTGAGGCGGGCGCTGCTGCTGGCGCTGCCGGCGCTGCTGGCGCTGGCGCCGGCGGCGTGGGGCCAGACGGTGGCGGTACTGCAAGGCCTCGACAAGATCACGGCGCGCGTCAGCACCGTCGACGCGCCGGTGGACAAGCCGGTGCGCTTCGGCCGGCTCATCATCACGGTCAAGGCCTGCGTCAAGCACCCGCCGGAGGAGGAGCCGGAGAGCGCCGCCTTCCTGGAGATCGACGAGCTGCGGCAGGACGAGCACGGCAGCGTCACCGCGCAGCGCATCTTCAGCGGCTGGATGTTCGCCTCGAGCCCGGCGCTCTC
>JASHUO010000652.1 GCA_030039975.1 Alphaproteobacteria bacterium | reverse complement strand
GGATGAGCGCGCGCCGCGTCGACGGCAAGCGCGTTGGAATCGGGATCCCAGCTCGGCGGGTGGATCACCGCGCGGTCGACGCCGGCCGCATCCATGTCGGCGAGCGCCTCTTCCATGCTGTAAGGAAGCGGCCGGTGCGGCGGCAAGGTCGTGCCCTTGGACCAGAGATGGATTTGCGCATCGACGATGAGCATGCGTCACCTCCCCGCGCCAATTCTCGGCCGCCGCATCGCCCTCGGCAAGAGGCGGCGTTGCTGCGGCATTGGCGGGCCGCGGTCTTCGGCCTATATCGTCTCGATCGAGCCAGCGGCCCGAGGGACCGCGACGGCGAAACAGGGAGGGTCCGAATGTCACGATCCGTCGCGCGTGCGGCGCTGTTCATCGCGCTGCTCGTCGCGCTGACCTCCTGCGTTACGCCCGAAGAGCTGCGCGCGCAAGACGAGGCGGCCTGTCTCAGTTATGGTTTCCAGCGCGGCACACCCGATTTCGCCACCTGCCTGCAGCGCGAAAGCCTGGCGCGGCGCTATGCGCCCCCGCCGCCCGATTGGGGGCCAGGCTGGGGACCGGGCTGGTGGGGGCCAGGGTGGGGACCAGGCTGGTGACGGCCAGGGTGGGGACCCTTCCCGTGACGTATCGCGGCAAACATCAAAATATCCTGCCGTCCGCGCCCAGAGCACGCGCCCCGATCATCGCATCTGAGACTCTGGATGCCCGCTTTCGCGGGCAAAGCATTGGTTGGTCGCTAGAGCGTCGCGAGATGTGTGGATGCCCCGGAACAACGTTGCGATTGTTCGTTTTGCGATGTTCGGATATGCCATTCACCGGTTTCCCTGAAGGAGCAACATCATGGAGAAACGCAGCTTCGGCCGCAGCGGGTTGCGGCTGTCGATCCTGGGCTTCGGCTGCGGCGCCGTCGGCGGGCTCATGGTGCGCGGCGATCCCGCGGATCAGGAACGCACGATCGCGCGGGCGCTGGCGGCCGGCGTCAATTACTTCGACACCGCCGTGCAATATGGCAATGGCGCCTCCGAAACCAATCTCGGCCGCGTTCTCGCCAAGCTGAAACCGGCCGACATCGTGGTCGGCACCAAGGTGCGGCTGCCCTCCGCCGAGTTCGGCCGCATCGGCGCGGCGGTGACGGCATCGCTCGAGGGCAGCTTGCATCGCCTCGGCCGCGATCAAGTCGACATCCTCCATCTCCACAACGCCATCACGCCGGCGGGCGGCGGTGAAGCCCTGGGCGTGCGTCAGGTGCTCGACGAGGTTGCGCCGGCCTTCGACAAGCTGCGCCGCGCCGGCAAGCTGCGATTCCTCGGCCTTACTGCGGTCGGCGACACCGCGGCGCTTCATGAAGTTCTGGCCGCGAAGCTCTTCGACAGTGCGCAAATCGTCTACAACCTGTTGAACCCTTCGGCCGGCGCGGCGCTTCCCGCATCCTATCCGGCGCAGGATTACGGCAGGCTGTTCGAGCGCACGACGGCGGCCGGCGTCGGCGTCATCGGCATCCGCGTGCTGGCGGGCGGCGCGCTGTCGGGCTCGGCCGAGCGTCATCCGATTGCGAGCCCGCCGCCGGCGCCGATCGGCTCGGCCGAGTCCTATGCCGGCGATATCGCACGCGCGCGCCGTTTCATGCCGTTGGTCGAAGAAGGCTTCGCCGCAGACCTCACCGAAGCCGCAACGCGCTTTGCCATCACCCAGCCCGCGATCGGCACGATCCTCGTCGGCATGGCAACGCCGCAGCAATTCGAAACGGCATTCGCTGCGGTCGAGAAAGGCCCGCTGCCCGAAGCCGCGCTGCGCCGTGTCACGGCGCTGCAACAAAGCTTCGCCGGCGAGCCGCGCTGACGCCTCGACTGACAGCGCCGCGCGTTCTTGCTAGAGTTAAGTCGCAAATAGCGCGGCAAAGCCGCAGGCCGGCGGCCCGATCCTGGGCCCGGACAAGCACGGGGATGGAAATGCCGAAATACGTCTATGCCGGTGCGGCGCCGTGGATCGCCGCGAGTGCAGGCGCCGCGACGGGCGGACTCTTTCGCCTCGATACGGAGAGCGGGACATGGGAGCGGCTGACTTCGGGCCTCCCCGAAGCGGTCGAGGCGCGCACGATCGTGATTGCGCCGAAATCCCCCGACACCGTCTATGTCGGAACGCAGAGTGGTCCCTATCGCAGCAGCGATGCCGGCAATACCTGGCAGAAACTGGCGCTGCCGGGCAAAGAAACGCTGGTCTGGTCGATCCTGCTCGATGCCGAAGACCCGCGCATGATCTATGTCGGAACGCAAGGCACGACGATGTATCGTAGCCGCGACGGCGGCGAGAGCTGGACGGAGCTGACACCGCCCGAGCCCAACGGCATGGTGCGGATGAGCTTCCCTTGCCGCGTCATCCGCCTGGCGCAGGATTCCAGCGATCCGCGCCGGCTTTATGCCGGGCTCGAAGTGGGCGGCGTGCTCGCCAGCCGCGATGGCGGCGACAGTTGGCGCGGCTGCAATGAGGGCCTGCTCGAATTCACCAAGGAGCCGCGTCTCAGAAGCCGCATCGTCAGCGACACCGAGACCGAGGGGATGATGGATTCGCATGCGCTGGCGGCGAGCTCGGCCAAGCCCGGCACGGTGTTCCTGGCCAACCGCATGGGGCTTTTCCGCAGCGGCGATGGCGGCGCCTCCTGGCAGGAGATGGGCATCGGCCGCTTCTCGCCGTTGACCTATGCGCGTGACGTCAAGGTATCGCGCCATGATCCCCGCACCATGTACGCCGCTTTAAGTGTCGCTGCGGTCAGCGATGAAGGCTCGCTTTATCGCAGCCGCGACCTCGGCGAAACCTGGCAGCGCTTCGATCACGACGTCGCGATGAAGAGCACGCTGATGATCATCGCCGAAAGCCCGCGCGATGCGAACCGGGTCTATTGCGCGACGCGCAAAGGCCAGGTCTTCGGCACCGAGGATGGCGGCAAGAGCTGGCGCGACTATCAGCTTCCGGACGGCGTCGAAGGCGTCTACGGTCTCGCGGCGGCGTGACGCCAAGCCGGTGTCAACGATCGCAAATTCAGGCGGCACCCCTATGGATTCACCACGGAGGCACGGAGGACACGGAGATTG
>JASHUO010000064.1 GCA_030039975.1 Alphaproteobacteria bacterium | reverse complement strand
CCGCCGCGGCGGCGCTGGCACGGATCGCCGCGATGGCCGCCCGGTAGTCCTTGGCGCCGAAGATCGCCGAGCCGGCCACGATCGCCGTTGCACCTGCCGCAGCGGCCTGCCCCGCCGTCGCCACGTTCTCGCCGCCATCGACCTCGATCACCGGCGCAAGGCCGCGGTCCCGGCAGATCGCCCGGAGGCGGCGGATCTTGGGCAGCATCTCCGGCAGAAAGGCCTGTCCGCCGAAGCCGGGATTGACCGTCATCACCAGGATGATGTCGCAGAGATGCAGGACATACTCGATGAGCTCCGGCGGACTCGCCGGATCGAGCACGACCCCCGCTTTCTTGCCGAGCTCGCGAATCCCGGTCAGCACGCGATGCAGATGGATCGTCGACCCGGGCTCGGCCTGCACCAGCAGATGATCGGCGCCGGCCTCGGCAAAGGCGGCAAGATAGCGTTCCGGCTCGACGATCATCAGATGCACGTTGAGCGGCTTTGTCGTCGAACGGCGGATGGCCTCGACCACGACGGGACCGATGGTGATGTTGGGGACGAAGCGGCCATCCATCACATCGACATGGATCCAATCGGCGCCGGCGGCATCGACGGCGCGGACCTCCTCGCCCAAGCGCGCGAAATCGGCCGACAACACCGAAGGCGCCACAAGGACCGGCGGCATGGTCATTCCCTCCCCATCACGCAGCACCACCGACAGCGGCGTCGGTGGAAAAGCGAAAGACCGTGGTCGAGCGAAACCGCTCGCCCGGCCGCAGCACCGCGGAGGGAAAGCTCGGCTGATTGGGGGCGTCGGGGAACCCCTGGGTCTCGAAGCACAGCGCGTCGCTCTGCCGATAGCTCCGGCCGGAGGGACCGGCCAGCGCCCCGTTGAGGCTGTTGCCAGTATAGAATTGCAGGCCCGGCCGGTCGGTCAGGACTTCGAGAATGCGCCCGGTCTCGGGGTCGAGGGCCCGCGCCGCCAGCCGCACGCCGCCAGCTTCCGTCCGGCGCAGCACCCAGTTGTGATCGTACCCCCGGGCCACCTGAAGCTGCTCGTCGGCAAGCCGGATGCGCTCGCCGACGGCTCTGGGCTCTCTGAAGTCGAACGGCGTGCCGCGGACCGGGCGGATCTCACCCGTCGGGATTTGCGTCGCATCGGTCGGCGTGAAGCCGTCGGCTGCGATCGAGACGACATGGCCGAGAACGTCCCCCGCCCCTTCGCCGGCGAGATTGAAATAGCTGTGATTGGTCAGGTTCAGGATCGTCGGCTTGTCGGTCCTGGCCTCGTAGTCGATGCGCAATTCGTTGGTCCGGCCGAGGCTGTAGCTGACGTCGACCGCGAGGTTGCCGGGATAGCCTTCCTCGCCATCGCGGCTGAAATAGTTGAGCCGCAGCGTTTCGCCCGTGCCGGCGGCCGCGCGCCAAACGACTTTGTCGAACCCCTTGCGGCCGCCATGGAGCGCGTTCGGGCCGTTATTGGTGTCCAGCCGATAATCGGTACCGTCGAGAGCAAAGCGGCCGCGCGCGATGCGATTGGCGAAGCGCCCGACGACGGCGCCGAAATGCGGGCTGCGGTGCTCATAATCCGCGAGGGAGTCGAGGCCGAGCACGACATTGGCCCGGCGGCCCTGGCGGTCCGGCACCTCGATGCGGGCGATGATGCAGCCGAGCGTGAGCACCTCGACCCGCATGCCGGCATCATTCGCCAGGGCGTAACACTCGACGGTCTGGCCGTCTTCGGTCACGCCATAGGGACGCTGCTGCATCGCCGCTCTAACTTTCCCCGGCGGCGGCTTTGTCGACGAACCAGATGAGCTCGCCTACCGGCTTGACGCGAGCCGCCGGCACCTTACTGCCGCCGGCCCGTATGGTGCTCAGGATGGCTGCCTTCTCCCGGCCGGCGACGAGAAATCCGACAAAGCGGCTGCTCTCGATGACGGGGTAGGTCATGGTGATGCGCACCTCGGGACGCCCGTGAGAGACGGCGGCGACCCAACGGCGGCGCTCGTCGAGCACCGGCTCTCCCGGCAGCAGCGAGGCGGTGTGGCCGTCGCCGCCGAGGCCAAGCAGCGTGATGTCAAACAACGGCTTCGCCGGATCGAGCGTTGCCGCGCCATAAGCCTGCTGCAAGGTGAGCTCGTAGCGCCGGGCCGCGTCCTCGGGCGTTCCGTCGGCGGGCACCGGATGGATATTCTCCGGCGGCACCGGCGCCTTGGCCAGCATCGCCTCGCGCGTCATGCGATAGTTGCTCTCGGGATGATCATAGGGCACGAAGCGCTCATCGCCCCAATACCAATGGACGCGCGGCCAGGGAAAGCGGCTCTTGAAGCCGTCGGACGCCAGCAGCCCGTAAAGCGTCTTGGGCGTCGAGCCGCCCGAGAGCGACACCCGGAACGTGCCGGGGGACGCCACAGCGGTTGCCGTCATCCATTCCGCCACATGTCGCGCCAGCGCCAGCGAATCCGGAAATATGTCGACGCGCCCGATCGTCTGGCTCATGGTGCCGACGAGCCCGCGTAGCCGAGAACGAAACGCTCCATCGCCTTGGCGAAGCCCTCGTCGTTGTAGGAATCCGTCGAGACGGTCGCCTGTGCCTTGACCTCGTCTGAGGCATTGCCCATGGCGATGCTCAAGCCCGAACGCTTGAACATCAGCACGTCGTTGGGCTGGTCGCCGATGGTGGCGATCTCCGCGGCCGGCACGTTCAGATGCTCCGAAAGATACGCCACCACCGCGCCCTTGTTCGCATCCTTGTTGGTGATGTCGAGGTAATAAGGCTGCGACCGGTTCGCCGTCGCACGCTGCCCGAAAGCGGCCTGGGCGTCGGCCTCGGCGCGCTGGACACGGTCGTGATCGTCGCTGACGCCAACGATCTTCGCGACATGGTCGAGCTTGTCGTCGAAATTAGCGACAAGCTTGGGCTCGAACTTGACCGTCCACGCCTCGCGCGCGACATGGGGCGCACCGGACTTGGTGATCAGCCAGTCATTGCCGCTATAGACCCAAGCATCGAGACCGTGCTGGCGAAGAAGATCGATCGACTGACGCGCGACGTCGGGCGGCACCGTATTCTGCTGGAGGATGGTGAGATCCCGCTTGACGAAAAGCCCGCCATTGAAGCCGGCGATCGGGGTCAGGAGCTCGAGCGCGTCGAACAGCATCGCCATGCCCAGCGGCGGCCGGCCGCTGGTGATGGCAAAGCGGATGCCGGCCTCATGCATCGCCCGGACCGCGGCCTGCGCGCGCTTCGTCAGCACCTTCTCCTCGGTGACGAGCGTGCCGTCCACATCGGCTAGCACCAGGGAGATCTTCCGCTTCTCGGCCATCGCGCCCTCGTCCTCTCTTGTCACGCCAGCGGCCGCCAGGTGCGGCCATCGCGCGCCAGCAGCTCGTCGGCCGCCGCGGGCCCGTTCCCGCCCGCGACATAGTTCGGAAAGTCCTTGGGCGCGTTTTCCGCCCAGGCGTCGAGGATGGGCTGCACCGCCTGCCATCCGCCTTCGACATTGTCCGCGCGCTGGAACAAGGTCGCGTCGCCGATCATGCAGTCATAGAGCAGCGTCTCATAACCCGTGTTGGGCGCCGTCTTGAAGAAGCTCTCATAGGCGAAGTCCATGCTGACCGTGTTGAGCTTGACGGTCGGCCCCGGATGCTTGGCGGCGAATTCGAGCGCGATCCCTTCATCCGGCTGGATGCGCAAGATCATCCAGTTGGGGCTCAGCCGCTCGAGATGCGTGTCGCGGAAGAGGACGATGGGCGCCTGGTGGAAGCGGATGGCGATCTCGGTCCAGCGACGCTTCAGGTATTTGCCGGTGCGCAGATAGAAGGGAACGCCGGCCCAGCGCCAATTGTCGATCCTCAGCTTGCAGGCGATGTAGGTCTCGATGTTCGAGGTCGGAGAGACGTCGGGCTCCTGGCGATAGGCGCGCACCGATTTGCCCAGAACGGTGCCGGCGCCGTATTGGCCGCGCACCGCGTCGCGCAGCGCCTGCGCCGGGGTGAGCGGATGGATCGCCTCGACGACCTCGGCCTTTTTCGAGCGCACCGCATCGGCATCGAAAGAAGTCGGCGGCTCCATCGCCGTCATCGCCAAGAGCTGGAAGACGTGATTGGGCACCATGTCGCGCAGCGCGCCGGTCCGCTCGTAGAACTTGCCGCGGCGCTCGACGCCGACGGTTTCTGCCGCGGTGATCTGGACGTGGTCGATATGCTCGCGGTTCCACAGCGGCTCGAACAGGCCGTTGGCGAAGCGCAGCACCATGATGTTCTGAACCGTCTCCTTGCCGAGGAAATGATCGATCCGATAGATCTGATGCTCCTGCAGCGTCTTCAGGATCTCGGCATTGAGCGCCTTGGCCGAAGCCAGATCGTGGCCGAAGGGCTTTTCGATCACCACCCGGCGCCAGTGTCCGTTCTCTTCCGTCACCAGGCCGGCGGCGCCAAGGGCGGCAACGACGGTGCTAAAGAACCGATCGGCGATGGCGAGATAGAAGAGGTGGTTGCCGTTCGTGCCGGCCGTCCGATCCAGCGCGGCGAGATGCTCCCCGAGCCGGCGATAGGTCCCGGGATCGGTGAGATCGCCGCGCAGGTAGGTCACGCGATCGGTCAACCAGCGCCAGGCGGTCTGGTCGATGTGATCGGCCTCGAATTCGCCGCCGCCTTGCGTCACGAATTCGTTCATCATGTCGGTCAAGCCTTGGCGCCAGGTCTCCGCCGTCTTGTCGGCGAGATCGACGCCGACGAGCTGAAACCCTTGCGGCAGCCGTTTGGCGTTGACCAGGTTGTAAAGCGCCGGCACGACCAGCCGCTTGGTGAGATCGCCGGCCGCGCCGAAGATCACCATCGCGCAAGGCGGCGCCATGACGGCGCTCTCGGACTCCGCTGCGCTCCCGCGCTTCAGTTGA
>JASHUO010000651.1 GCA_030039975.1 Alphaproteobacteria bacterium | reverse complement strand
GATGTGCAGATGAAGAGCACAGTTCCCGCGAAATCCGGTGCGCGATAGATGCTAACCCTGCCCCCCTCACCGGCCAAGGCTCTTAGCCAGGCGCAAGGCGCTTCAGCAGGTCTTCGTCGGGCTTGGGCTTGCCGGTTCCGCCCGGGGCCTGGATGCAGACATGGTCCGCGCCCGCGTCCCAATGAGCCTGGAGCCGGGCGCGGATCGCCGCGTCATCGCCCCAGGCCACGACGGCATCGACGAGGTGGTCGGAACCCCCATTGGCAAAATCCGCGCTCCCAAAGCCAAGACGCTTCCAATTGTTGGCGTAGTTGGGCAACGACAGGTAAATCGCCAGCGTCGACCGCGCTGTGGTCCGTGCTTTGGCAGGATCGGTTTCAGCCAAAACCATCTGTTCGGGGCAGAGCAGTTTGCCCGGTCCCAGGATCTTGCGCGCCTCTGCCGTATGGTCGGGCGTGACGTTGTAGGGATGCGCGCCGTCCGCCTGTTCGGCCGCGAGCGCTAGCATCTTCGGGCCGAGCGCGGCGATGACGGTCTTCGGCGGCTCGGGCGGCGGTGGAGCGCTGTAGTGCGCCTTCTTCATGCCCTCGAGATAGGCGCGCATGGTCTCGACCGGCTTGCCGTAATGCTGACCGCGAAACCCCTCGACGAGCGGGACGTGGGAGACGCCAAGCCCGAGAAGGAAGCGTCCGCCGGATTGCTCGTTCAGCGCCTTCTGGGCACTGGCGGCAGCGACCCAGTCGCGCGCGTAGATGTTCGCGATGCCGGTCGCAATGACAAGCCTCGTCGTGTTGGCGAGCAGAAAAGCCGCATGGACAAAGCTGTTGCGCCCCATCGCTTCCGGAAACCAGAGCGCGTCATAGCCCCAAGCCTCTACCCGCTGAGCAAACGCTGCCGCTTCCACCGCCGTGAACGCGTCCATCGCCGCCCATACCCCGAGCTTCGAGAGTTTCATCGCGGGTGCTCCCTTCAAATCTTCGGCGATTGCCGAGCATACGATGTCAGTCAGGATAAGTGGAGCTGGTCAGGGTGCCCCCAGAGCCGAGCGCGATAGATCGGCTTAGCTCTCGGCGCAATCTTATGGATCTCCAGTCGATGCTAGACAAGAAATGCCGCGGACCGCCAACCTGGCCGCAAGCAGCCGCCGCAATCACCTGATGGCCAAAAATTTCCCCCGCGGTTGCGAGCCAGCGGCGTTGCGCTAATGGTGTGACATGATCAAGCACCCGAAGATGTCGGTCGCTGAAGCTCGTGCGGCCGAGCGCGTCACCACCGAGGTCGAACATCTGCTCCTCTATCTGCGCAACCAGGGACTCGACGCGACGCAGATCAGAGCAGTAGGCGGCCACGTTGACCGCATCATCTCGGCGATGGTGAGTTGCGTCGAAGCGCAGCGGAGCGTCGCCACTCGCTCTAAATAGTAGATCGCGCCATCTAGAGACCGCCAAGGAGGAAGCCATGCCTGAGATGAAGGAGATGCTTGGCATCCGCGAGGTATTGCAGAGCTTGGAAGAAAAGCTGATCGAAGATGGCTGGGACGAGATCACCGTCCGCACCGATCACGGTCTATTCAGGTGGCGGACGGATAAGCGGGCAGCGGAGATCGAGGAAGAGACCGGCGAGAATGGCGATCACGAGGATTACCTGGGCGGGTAGGCATTAGCGAAGGCCAGCGCACGAGCTTCTCGAGATCGAGAGCATCGTGTGGCGTGCTGAGGTTGTAACGGACTCGCCCACCATTTGATGCTATGCTGTCTATATCACCGACAACTGTTCACGGGCGTCGGTGGTTGAGAGTTTAGCTTGCCCCCAAAAGAGGGGTCGCGCGTGCTCCCGCCTTAGTGCGACGAGGGAGCGCGCCATGAACGCATACCGCTGCTATTTCCTGAACCAGGAATCGCACATCGTCGGCGTCGAGTGTATCGAGTGCCATGACGATGCAGATGCACGATTGATGGCCGCTCAGCTGCTCAGCGGACAGCGGTATATGGCCGCCGAGATCTGGGAGGAAGGGAGAATGGTTTGCCGCGTCGAGCGAGGCGCGGTTTAGTTGCCGGTCCTCGCCCCAGTGCGGCGCGCGCTCAAACCCGACGAGAAATGCACGAATACCGTGGCCGAATACCGACGACATGCAGAAGAATGCGAGGCGCTGGCCAAGAGGGCAAAAACTCTCGAGGAGCGAGCGATGATCGCCAATATGGCCAATACCTGGCGGATGCTCGCCGATCAGCGGGAGAAGCTGATCCTGAAACGAGAGCGGGGACGAGATTCAATCTGAGCCTCCTCGAAGCCGATAGGAAGCTCATAGACGATAGCTGAGCACGCTTCTTTGAAGCCAATCGCGATCATCAGCGCTTTTCCCATGGCAGCTTGAAGTCCCCCACTTCACCCATCTTGGCCTTGAGCAACCATCGGCGGCGTCGCAGCCACGCCGGGAGATTCGCTGCCGCGATCAGCGCTCCGACGATCAAAAGTGCATCGATCAGCATGTAGCCGCAGAGCTGATCTTTTTCACCTCGTGCCAGCATACGAAGGATGGCGCGTCGCGAGGCGGTGGTTGAAAGCCCACGGAGAGCATGCCGTGACGCTCGCGTCCGAGAAACTGCATCACTCCGAGGTCGAATAGATCAGCCTTCGGTCTTGACATAGAAACCATCGGGGCCCTCGCTGCCAATCTTCTGCGCCTCACGCGGGGCGACTGAACGCTGCGGCAGCTTGGCCAGAAGCGCCGCGACCTCGTGCCAGGTGGCGGCCGAACCGACAGGAACACCATTGAGGTAGACCCTCTTGCGCCGCATGGGGCTGGCCGGCTCTCCCCTCGGCGATATTGGGGGCATCGTCGTCTGTCATGTTGTCAGCCACCTAGGATCAGATGACCGCATAAAGATTCGAGATACTGCAACGTCGTGCGGCGCGTCAGCGTCAGTGAGAGATAGCGCCGATCAAGACGCGATCAATTTACAAATCGGTAATCGCCGCGTAATGCCTACTTCATGATCGAGCGGCGGGATGGAAGCCGCTAGGAGCCGCCCAGGCCGGTGAACGTCTCGCCATCGTTGAGCAGGACGATGGGCTCGTAATCTCGGTAAGATCCATAGCGCGGTATAGCAACTCAACGACGGCGCCTGATGCGGACACAGCGACCCCTGATGTAGCGGCCGCGCCTGTCGCGGTGGCCGCGTACATAGCGCGCGTTGGGCCCGCAATTCACTCTCGCTTGGATGATGTTGGAGCTGGCGTGGGGTCTCATCGGCGCAAGTTCGGTCGCACGGACTGCTGCCGGAGCGAACGCCAAAGTCATCAGGAGAAAGATTGCCACCGTGCGCATGGGTGCCTCTCTGGTGAGGGGGAGGACGGTTAAGTGCGCACCAATCGGAGCAAA
>JASHUO010000650.1 GCA_030039975.1 Alphaproteobacteria bacterium | reverse complement strand
CAATGCTCCTCGCCGGTGGGCGAGCGCATGCACACCTCGAACGGGCCGCCGGCGCGCATCTCCACCTTGGCGTCCGGGATCGTGAAGGTCTCGGGACAGAACCAGCGCTTCACGTGCTCGCTCGAGCTCCAGGCCTTGAACACGGTCTCGCGCCGCGCGTGCAGTACGCGAGAAAGCTTGAGCGGCGGCACCTGAGGCGCGTCCATCCGGTTTTTCCCCTCAGTCGCTCGAGCCATTGCCATCTCCTTCGTTGTCGAGGGTTTTGAGGTATTCGCCCAGCCGGTCGAGGCGCTGCTCCCACTCGCTTCGCCGGGCATTGATCCATTGCTCGACCTGGCTCAAGGCTTGCGGCTCGACGGCGCAGGTACGCACCCGGCCGACTTTCTCCGAGCGCACGAGGCCCGCCGCCTCCAACACGCCCAGATGCTGCATCGCCGCCGGCAGCGACATGGGCAGCGGCCGGGCCAGCTCGCTCACCGGCGCCGGCCCGCGGCTCAGCCGCTCCACCATCGCCCGGCGCGTCGGGTCGGCGAGGGCGTGGAACAGCCGGTCGAGATCGGTTGATTGGTTAAGCATATGCCTAAGTATCATAGCGCGGACAGTTAGGCAAGGGCTTTAGTATCGACGGCGCGCTTTTTTTGCGACGCGGAGCTTCGGTCGTAGGGGGAGGATAGGACCCGCGCCGATTTCGTACTAAAACAGGCGGTCAAGAAGACGGTGACGGGGAGGGCTCATGATCGCGACCATCACCATGCCGCGGCTTCTCTATATCGGCGGCGGTGCCGTCGCCGAGGTGACCACGGCGCTGGCCCGGCTCGGCGCGCAGCGGCCGCTGATCGTCACCGACCGCTTCATGGAGAGCTCGGGCATCCTGGCGCGGGTGACCGATCGGCTCGCTGCCACCGGCATCCCGTGGCAGGTCTTTGCCGATACCGTCCCCGATCCCACCACCAACGTGGTCGCGGCCGGGGTCGAGATGCTGCGCGCCGGCACCTATGACTGCCTGATCGCGCTCGGCGGCGGCAGTCCGATCGACACGGCGAAGGCGATGTCGGTGCTGGCCGCCAATGGCGGCCGCATGCGCGACTACAAGGTGCCGAACGAGATTCCGAAGCTCGGCCTGCCGCTCATCGCCGTTCCGACCACCGCCGGCACCGGCTCCGAAGTGACGCGCTTCACCGTCATCACCGACAGCGAGCGCGATGAGAAGATGCTGATCATGGGGCTCGCCTGTTGCCCCGCCGCGGCGATCGTCGATTACGAGCTGACGCTCAGCATGCCCTGGCGGCTCACCGCGGATACCGGGCTCGACAGCCTCACCCATGCCATCGAGGCCTATGTCAGCCGCAAGGCCAGCCCCTTCACCGATGGCGTCGCCAAAGCGGCGATGGCGGGGATCGCCCGCAACATCCGCGCGGCCTGCACGGATCCCCAGAACCGTGCCGCGCGCGAAGCGATGATGCTGGGAGCGACGCAGGCGGGCATGGCCTTCTCCAACGCCAGCGTCTGCCTCGTCCATGGCATGAGCCGGCCGATCGGTGCCTTCTTCCACGTGCCGCACGGCCTCTCCAATGCCATGCTGCTGCCCGAGATCACCGCCTTCTCGGCGCCGGCAGCGCTCGAGCGCTATGCCGATTGCGCGCGTGCCATGGGGGTCGCGGCCGAGGGCGAGGGCAACCAGGCCGCGGTCGCGCGGCTGCTCGACGAGCTGCGCCTCCTCAACCGCGACCTCAAGGTGCCGACGCCCAAATCCTACGGCATCGCGGCGGAGCGCTATGACGAGCTGTTGCCGGTGATGGCGAGCCAGGCGCTCGCTTCGGGCTCGCCGGGCAACAACCCGCGCGTGCCCAGCGCCGACGAGATCATCGACCTCTACAAACGCGTTTACGCCTGAGCCAGGAGTAAGGGGACGTCATGGCCAAAGCCTTTGCCTCGCAAGCCGATCTTGCGGAGAAGCAGGAGAAGTTCATCAAGCTGGCGGAGAACGCCTATTGCCTCACCGCCGAGGGCGATCCCAATACCGGCGTCATCATCGGCGATGACGGCGTCATGGTGATCGATACGCGCGCGACGCCGGTGATGGCCGAGGATGTCATCCGTCATGTGCGCGAAGTGACGGACAAGCCGATCAAATACGTGCTGCTCTCGCACTACCACGCCGTGCGGGTCATGGGCGCCTCGGCCTACCGCGCGCCCTATATCATCGCCAGCCAAGGCACCTTCGAGCTCATCGAGGAACGTGGCCAGCAGGATTTCGACAGCGAGGTGCAGCGCTTCCCGCGCCTCTTCCGCTCGGTCGAGAGCGTGCCAGGCTTGACCCGCCCCAACCTCGTCTTCGACCGCTCGCTGACCTTGTGGATGGGCAAGACCGAGGTGCAGATCAAGCATATCGGCAAGGGCCACAGCAAGGGTGACACCATCGCCTGGCTGCCGCGGGAAAAGGTGTTGTTCTCCGGCGATCTCGTCGAGGAAGGCGCGGCGCCCTATTGCGGCGATGCCTATTTCAAGGAATGGCCCGAGACGCTGGAGCGGCTCGCCGCCTTCAAAGCCGAGAAGCTGGTGCCGGGCCGCGGCGATGCAATGATGGATGCCGCCGCCACCAAGCGGGCGATCGAGGGCACCGCCCAGTTCCTGCGCGACATGCGGCACTCAGTCGAGGCCGGCGTCAAGGCGGGGAAGGGGCTGCGGGAAGTCTACGAGGCGACATACCGGGCGATGCAGCCGAAATATGGCCAGTGGGTCATCTTCGAGCATTGCATGCCGTTCGACGTGTCGCGCTGCTTCGACGAGATGAGCGGCATCGAGCATCCCCGCATCTGGACCGCCGAGCGCGATATCGAGATGTGGAAGACGCTGCAGAGCTGAGCTCAGCCCTCGAGCTGAATCTGGATGTCGTCGCCAGCGAGACGGACCTTATAGGTCTTGATGTCGCACGGAATCGGCGGTCCCAGGCCCTTCCCGGTCTTGATCTCGAAGCGTCCGGCATGCAGCGGGCATTCGATGACGTCGCCATCGACCCAGCCATCGCTCAAAA
>JASHUO010000063.1 GCA_030039975.1 Alphaproteobacteria bacterium | reverse complement strand
CTACCTCTTCAACACTGTCGCCCATCTCGAGGAGCTCGGCATCGGCGACCAGCGCCTCAAGCGGCTGCGCGACCAGGTGGCGAGGCGGATGGAGCAGGGGGCTTGCTAGGCGCATACTTCTAGCGCTTGATTTGATTCTTGCTTCGCCGTTCCGGCCGGAGCGAAGCGGAGAGCCGGAACCCAGGAGCCGCGGCTCTGGATTCCCGCTTTCGCGGGCAAGGCGAGGGGTTGGCATCTTTGGGGGCACGCCTAAGCGCATTTCGCCGTTTGCGCGGGCGGCGAGACCGTTCTATCAATGGATAGGATTTCGGAGTAGGCCTCGATGACCGAGGGAAAACGGCGCATCGCCATCCTGGGCTCGACCGGATCGGTCGGCTGCAACACCGTCGAACTGGTGGCGGCGCAGCCGGATGTCTACGACGTCGAAGCCGTGGTGGCGCAGCGCAATGTCGAGCGCCTGGCCGAGCAGGCGCGCCAGCTCAAGGCCAAGCTCGCCGTCGTCGCCGATGAGAGCCGCTATCGCTTGCTGAAATCGCTGCTCGACGGCAGCGGCATCGAGGTTGGCGCCGGCACCGATGCCGTGGTCGAAGCAGCGATGCGGCCTGCCGATTGGGTCATGGCGGCGATCGTCGGGGCCGCCGGGCTTGCGCCGACGCTCGCCGCCGTGCGCCGCGGCGCGCTGGTGGCGCTCGCCAACAAAGAGGTGCTGGTCTGCGCCGGCGCGCTGGTGACGGCGGAGGCGCAGCGTCACGGCGCGCGACTGCTGCCGGTGGACAGCGAGCACAACGCTATCTTCCAGGTCTTCGACTTCGAGCAGCCGCGCGCGATCGAGCGCATCGTCCTTACCGCCAGCGGCGGTCCCTTCCGCGAGCGGCCGCTGGCGGCGATGGCGGCGGTGACGCCGGCCGAGGCGGTGCGGCATCCCAATTGGAGCATGGGCGCCAAGATCTCGGTCGACAGTGCGACGATGATGAACAAGGGGCTCGAGGTCATCGAGGCAAGCCATCTCTTCCCGCTCGAGAGCGAGCAGGTTCAGGTCGTGGTCCATCCGCAATCGGTGATCCACGGCCTCGTCTATTACCGCGACGGCTCGGTGCTGGCGCAATTGGGATCGCCCGATATGCGCACGCCGATCGCCAATGCGCTCGGCTGGCCCAAGCGAATCGCGGCGCCGAGTCCGCGACTCGACCTGGCGCAGCTCGGCCGGCTCACCTTCGAGCCGCCCGATCCCGAGCGTTTTCCGGCTTTGCGCCTGGCGCGCACGGCGCTCGAAGCCGGCGGCGGCGCACCGACGGTGCTCAACGCGGCGAATGAAGTCGCGGTCGCCGCCTTCCTCGACAGCCGGGTCGGATTCCTCGACATCGCCGCCATTGTCGAGGAGACGCTCGCCGCGCTGCCCGATCAGCGCATCGACAACCTCGACGACATCTATGCCTGCGATCGCGAGGCGCGCGCCATCGCTCAGCGCCTCGTCGGCAATGGCGCCCGCCGCGCTGCGGGCGGGTGAAGGCGCTCCGCCTCGGCGGAGCCGATGCAGTCACGGCTGATGGTTGACAGCTCCCGACCCGTGCTGGTCACTGGCGCTTCCGGCTTCGTCGGAGCGGCGGTGATGCGCGCGCTCTTGGCGCAGGGGAGGGATGTCCGCGTGCTGCTGCGGCCGAGCAGCGACCGCCGCAACCTTGCCGCCCTGCCGGTCGAGATCCGCACCGGCGCGCTCGAGGACCATGCCTCGCTGCTGCCGGCGCTCGCCGGTTGCGGCGCGCTCTTTCATGTCGCCGCCGATTATCGGCTCTGGGTGCGCGACCCCGCCGCCATGTACCGCGCCAATGTCGAGGGGACGCGCGCGCTGATGGAGGCGGCGCTCGCCGCCGGGGTCGAACGCATCGTCTATACCAGCAGCGTCGCCGTGCTTGGCCTTCTCTCCGAGGGCAGCGCCGACGAGACGACGCCAAGCACGCTCGAGGACATGATCGGCCCCTATAAGCGCTCGAAATTTCTCGCTGAAGTGGCGGTGAGCGCGCTGGTGCGCGAGCGCGGCTTGCCGGCGGTCATCGTCAACCCGTCGACGCCGATCGGCCCCGGCGACGTCAAGCCGACACCGACCGGGCGCATCATCGTCGAAGCGGCGTCGGGCCGCATGCCGGCCTATGTCGATACCGGGCTCAATCTCGTTCATGTCGACGATGTCGCCGCTGGCCATCTGCTCGCGGAAGCGAAAGGGCGGACCGGCGAGCGCTATATCCTGGGTGGCGAGGATCTGAGCCTTGCCGAGATCCTGCGTCGCATTGCCGCCCTCACCGGCCGAACGCCGCCGAAGCTGGCGCTGCCGATTCCGGCGGTCTGGCCGATTGCGCTCGTCGCCGAAGCGCTGGGCCGGCTGACCGGACGCGAGCCCTTCGTCACCTTGGACGGGCTGCGCATGGCACGGCACAAGATGTTCTTCTCCTCGGCAAAGGCGATGCGCGAGCTAGGCTATGCGCCGCGCCCGGCCGAGCAGGGGCTGGCGGATGCTATCGCCTGGTTCCGCGCCGCCGGGATGTGCCCGTGAGCCTTGCGGCGCTCATTGCCGCGATGTCGCTCGCCGCGTGGCTCTATCTGCTCTTCGGCCGCGGCTTTTTCTGGCTGCCGATCTGGCCCGATCCGGTGCCGGCGCCGCAGCGCTGGCCGCGCCTTGCCGTCATCGTGCCGGCGCGCAACGAGGCGAGCGTGGTCGGCGAAGCGATCGGCTCGCTGCTCGCCCAAGACTATCCCGGCGAATTCTCCGTGACCTTGGTCGACGACCACAGCGAGGACGGCACCGCCGAGATCGCGCGCAGCGCCGCCTCTCGTCTCGGCAAGACCGGCAGGCTCAGCGTCATCGGCGCCGCGCCGCTGCCGCCCGGCTGGAGCGGCAAGCTCTGGGCGCTCAGCGAGGGCGTGGCGGCGGTGGAGCAGGCGGGCGAGCCGCCGGAGCTCTTTCTCTTCACCGATGCCGACATCGTCCATCTTCCCTCGCATCTCGCCGCGCTCGCGGCGCGGCTCGAGGCCGAGCGGCGCGATCTCGTCTCGGAGATGGTGCTGCTGCGCTGCCGCAGCGTCGCGGAGCGGTTCCTCATCCCCGCCTTCGTCTTCTTCTTTCAGATGCTTTATCCCTTCGCCTGGTCCAACGATCCCCGGCGCAAGACCGCGGCGGCGGCGGGCGGGTGCATGCTGCTGCGGCGCGAGGCCTATCACCGTATCGGCGGCTTCGCGGCGATACGCGGCGCGCTCATCGACGATTGCGCCTTGGCGAAAGCGGTGAAAGGCAGCGGCGGCTCGATCTGGCTCGGCCTCACCAAGGAGACACGCAGCCTCCGTCCCTATCCGCGGCTCGGTGATGTCTGGCGCATGGTGGCGCGCACCGCCTATGCCCAGCTCCGCTACGCGCCGCTGCTGCTGGGCGGAACGGTCGCGGGGCTGGCGCTCGTCTATCTGGCGCCGGTGCTGCTCATGTTCGCCGGCGGGTTGGCGGCTTGGCTCGCCCTCGCGGCTTGGCTGGCGATGAGCCTCGCCTATCTTCCCATGGTGCTGTTCTACGGGCTCTCATCGCTCTGGGCCCCCTTGCTGCCGGGCGCCGCGTTGGTTTATCTGGCGGCCACCGTGGATTCCGCCCGCCGCCATTGGCAGGGCGCGGGCGGGGAATGGAAGGGACGCGTCGAGTGGCGCCATCGGAGCTGACCACCGGTCTGGAGACGCCCTCGGGCAAGGGGCGGGCGGACGAGAATTTCCCCGTCGG
>JASHUO010000649.1 GCA_030039975.1 Alphaproteobacteria bacterium | reverse complement strand
TATTTCGCGAATAAAGCGAGCTCTCCCGACCCGGGGTGCAACGACCCAGGCAAGGCGGCTCGCACGGGTCGCGGAGTCTCCTATCTGCCCTCTTCGACGCCGATCGCGCGCCCAGCCCCGCGCGTCACTCGCGCGCGGTCTTTGGAGCGCCCGCTATCGCGCCCCGGCCTCAGCCCTTCAGCATTGACATCCGCTTGTCGAGGAGGCCCAGCACCTCGTCGCGGCCCGCATCGGGCACGCCGAAGAGCACGCGCTCGATGCCGGCTTCGCGATAAGGGGCGAGCCCGGCCTCGTCGGTCGGCGCGCCGAAGACGGTGATCGACAGGGTTTTCGGGTCGCGCTTTGCCGCAAGCGCGGTCTCGCGCAATCGTTTCACCGCGCTCTTCGGCTCCCAGCCGCTGCGCGGCCGCGGGAACCAGCCGTCGCAGAACTCGACGACGCGCTTCAGCGTGTGGTCGGTCTCGCCGCCGAGGAACAGGGGCGGGTGCGGTTTCTGTTTCGGCTTGGGGTAGGCCCAGGTCTTGTCGAAATTGACGAACTCGCCGTGGAACTCGGCCTCGTCCTTGGTCCAGAGTTCCCTCATCGCCAGCGCGCGCTCGCGCAGTACCTTGAAGCGCGTCTCGTAGCTGGTGCCGTGATCTTCCATCTCCTCGACATTCCAGCCGCCGCCCATGGCGAAGATGAAGCGCCCGCCCGAGAGCATGTCGAGGCTGGCGACGGATTTGGCGGTGACGATCGGATCGCGCTGCGGCACGAGGCAGATGCCGGTGCCGAGCTTCAGGGTGCGCGTCGCCGCCGCGGCAAAGGACAGCGCCACGAACGGGTCATGGGTGTGCGCATAGCGCTTGGGCAGCTCGCCGCCGCTCGGAAAGGGCGTGCGTCGGCTCACCGGGATGTGGGTGTGCTCGCAGACGAAGAGCGAGTCGAAGCCGCGCGTCTCGAGCGCGGCGGCGAGCTCGGCCACGTCCATGCCGTAATCGGTCGGAAAATAGAAGGCACCGACAAGCATCGCTTCCTCCTCGTTGGCTTTTCTTTTCATAACACGGCGGGGCGGCCTCTGTCGCCCTCGGCCGGCTCAGGCCGGCTCGGCGAGACGGCCCCAGCTCGTCACGCGTGCAATGCGGAGCGCAATCACCGGCAGTTCCGCAATCGCCATCGCTCGCAGCTGCGGGTAGCGCACGCGCAGCCGCTCTTGCGCCTCGTCATGCTCCACGCCTTGGGTCAAGATTTCGGCGCGGCCGCGCAGCATGACCCAGCCGAGCTTCGTCCAATCCTCGTCATAGCGGTCGGCGGTGACGGCGACAGACGGATTCTCGGCAATGTTGCGCAAGCGCTTGAGGCCGTTCCGGCGCTTCGGTTTTTCGTCGACGGTGATGTAGAGCGTCGCGCCAGTGAGGGCGAAGCATACCGGCATCAGGTGAGGCTCGCCCGCCCGGTCGGCGGTGGCGAGATGAGCGACACGGCGCTGCTCGAGAAAGCGGCGCTCGCTTTGCGACGGAAGTGGCCGTTGCACGGTGCTCTCCGGCCGCGACAGCGGCCGTGCGAAGCTCAGCTCGTGCCCGTCGGGATCGCTGAGATGGAAGAAACGCTCGCCCCAGGGGGCGTCGCGCGGTGGCGCTTGCGGCTGAAGCCCTGCCGCAAGCGCGTGCGCATAGAGCGCGTCGACATTGGCAACGTGGAAGATGACGCGGCCCCACCACGCCCAACGCCGCTCGAGCGGGGCTTCGATCAGATTCAAATAGCCGGCGCCGATGCGGAAGCTGGTAAAATCCGCCGTCTCGCCGCCCGCGATGGTGACAAAGCCGAGCGCGCGGTAGAAGCTGACGGCGCGTGCCATGTCATGGGTCGCGAGGGTGACGGCGCTGATGCTCTCTATCATCGGCGTTCGCCCTTTCCGCTCCAACCCCGCTCAGCTGCGGCCGTTCGGCCGCCGCTGACCCCAGGGTGTGTTGCCATTGCCGAGGCGCTGGACGAGCTGGCGCAGGCGCGGCACCAGCGCGCGGGTCGCGGCTTCGCCGGCGGCGATGCTCTCCTCGGCGCGGTGAAACTCGAGAATGCCGATATCGCCGAGCCTCGGAAAGATCATGACATCGGGCGGATCGCCGGCGAGGCGCGAGCGGGCGATCCGATCCTGGACGATGTGCAGCGAGCGCGCCATCACCGCGAAGACGCTGGGCTCGCCGCCACTGCGCCGGAAGAACTGGCGCAGGAGCTGCATGCGCGAGGCCGGCAGCGGCTCGGCGCCGGCGGCCTCCGCCTCCGCGTCGCCGTTAGGCTCGGCGACTTCGAGCTCGTCATCGGCCGGGCTTTCGCCGAAGGCTTCGCCGTTCAGATTGACGGCGATGGTGATATGGGCGCCCATGGCGCGGCAGGCCGAGACCGGCACGGGGTTGGCGAGAGCGCCGTCGATCAGCCAGCGCCCGTCGCGCTTCACCGGAGGGAAGAGGCCCGGCACGGCGTAGGAGGCACGCAGCGCTTCCACCAGATTGCCGCTGCGCAGCCAGACCTCGTGGCCGCTGGCGAGGTCGGTCGCGACGCAGACGAAAGGGGCGGGCAGGTCCTCGATGCCGAGGCCGAGCATCTCCGGATTGAGCGCTTGCAGCACGCGCCGTCCGGCGATGACGCCGCTGCCGCCAAGCTGGAAATCGAACAGGCGCGACAAGCGGATGCGGTTGAGGCGCAGCGCCCAGGCCTCGAGGTAGGGCAGGTGGCCGCTGAGATAGGCGCCGCCGATCAGCGCGCCGATCGAGGTGCCGGCGATGATGTCGGGCTTCAGCCCCGCTTGGCCCAAGGCGCGGAGCACGCCGATATGCGCCCAGCCGCGCGCCACGCCGCTGCCGAGCGCCAGGCCGATCAGCGGCCTCATCGCCGCCTCGCCAGCGAGTTGTTGCGGTTCATGAGGGGGAAAGTGGCACAGCGCGGCGGTGCGCGCCACCCGCCGCGACGCCCCGCCGCGCTTTCTCGTTCATCCGCCGTTCCCGCGGGGAGCCTGTGTCATGTTTCCCGTGAAACGCGCCGCGCGAGGCGGCTTGTGAAGCGCAGGGGAAAGGCGCTTTAGTCATGGGATTCGGCGGGCGCGAACCGGCCGCGGGACAAGGGAGGAAGAGACATGCAACTGGGCTTCATCGGTTTGGGCACCATGGGTGCCAGCATGGCGGCCAATCTGCAGAAGGCCGGGCACAAGCTCACCGTTTTCGATATCAGCCGCGCCGCGGCCGAGCCGCATCTGGTGGCGGGTGCGGTTTGGGCCGCATCGCCGCGCGCCGTGGCGGAAGCCTCGGAGATCGTCTTCACCTCGCTGCCCGGTCCGCCCGAAGTCGAGCAGGTGGCGCTGGGCGCCGACGGGCTGCTCGGCGGGATGCGTCGCGACGCCGTCTATTTCGATCTGTCGACCAATTCGCCGAGCGTGGTGCGCCGCATCCATCGCGACTTCGCGATCCGCGGCGCGCATATGCTCGATGCGCCGGTGAGCGGCGGCCCGCGCGGCGCCCGGACCGGCGAGCTTGCGCTCTGGGTCGGCGGCGAGCGCGCGGTCTTCGATCGCTGCAAGACGGTGCTCGACGCCATCGGCGACGAGGCGCGGCATATCGGCCCGATCGGCGCCGGCACGGTCGCCAAGCTCGTGCACAATTGCGCCGGCTACGCCATTCAATGCGCGCTGGCCGAGGTCTTCACCCTGGGCGTCAAAGGCGGCGTCGATCCGCTCGCTCTCTTCGAGGCGGTGCGCATGGGTGCCGTCGGGCGGCGCCGCACGTTCGATGGTCTCGTCGACCAATTCCTGCGCGGCGTCTACGATCCGCCGGCCTTCGCGCTGCGGCTCGCGCATAAGGATGTCTCGCTCGCCACCGCGCTCGGCCGCGAGCTCGGCGTGCCGATGCGCGCCGCGAATCTCGCGCTCGAGGAAATGACCGAGGCGATGAATCGCGGCTGGTCCGGGCGCGATTCCCGCGTCGCCATGCTGCTGCAGGAAGAGCGCGCCGGCGTCACGATCAAGGTCGATCCGGACCGCCTCGCCTCCGTCGTCGAGCGGATCAGGCCGCCGAAATCCTAGACGAGCGGGCTTTCGCCTCAAGCGAGCAGCTAGGCGGCGCGGATCTTGTCGAGGAAATCGCGGACCTGGGCGCGGAGGCGGTCGGCCTGAACGGTGAGAGCGTCGGCGGCGGATTTGACGCCGCCGGCGGCGCTGCCGGTCTCGTTGGTGCCGGCGGCGACGCCGGTGATGTTCTCGGAGACGTCCTTGGTGCGGCGCGCCGCCTGCTGCGTGTTGCGTGTGATCTCCTGCGTCGCGGCGCCCTGCTCTTCGACCGCCGAAGCGATCGAGGTGGCGACGGCGTTGACCTCGCCGATGGTGCCGCCGATGCGCT
>JASHUO010000648.1 GCA_030039975.1 Alphaproteobacteria bacterium | reverse complement strand
GGGGGCGCCGCGATTGACATCGCCGCCTCCTTGCCTATAGTCCGCGCCCTTCACTCCCAAGAAAGCGGGCCGATGGCCCCGCCGCGCCTGCGGGCGAGGACTATTGGGACAACAACAACCACAACGGGTCAACGGCATCATGAGCAAGCGAGAAGGGTCGAAGTTCAAGATCAACCGGCGCCTCGGCGTCAATCTCTGGGGCCGCTCCAAAAGCCCCTTGAACCGCAATCGCGATTACGGCCCGGGCCAGCACGGCCAGCGGCGCAAGAAGCCCAGCGATTTCGGCACGCAGCTTCTGGCGAAGCAGAAGCTCAAGGGCTATTACGGCAATATCGGCGAGCGTCAGTTCCGCCGCCTCTACGAAGAGGCCTCGCGCCGCAAAGGCGACACCGGCGAGAACCTGATCGAGTTGCTCGAGCGCCGGCTCGACGCCGTGGTCTACCGCATGAAATTCGCGCCGACGCCCTTTGCGGCGCGCCAATTCGTCAATCACGGCCATATCCGCGTCAATGGCAAGCGCGTCAATATCGGCTCCTATCTCGTCAAGGACGGCGACCTCATCGAGGTCAAGGAGAAGTCGAAGCAGCTCGCGGTCGTGCTCGAGGCGGCGAAATCGACCGAGCGCGACGTGCCCGACTATCTCCAGGTCGATCATGACGGGATGAAAGGCGCCTTCGTTCGCGCGCCCAAGCTCGCCGACGTGCCGTACCCCGTCTCGATGGAACCCAACCTCGTCGTCGAGTTCTATTCGCGCTGAGAACGCGTCGCGCGATCCGCCCCGGGCGTTGACATCGCGTCGCGGGGATGGATGGATTGGCGCAGCCCACTGCAATTGTCGTGGTGCGCCCTTCGACAGCCGGGCTCCGTTCGATCGCTTTGCGATCGACTGCGGCTCCGACCGCAGAGCGGTCGGACGGGTCGGCCAGGATGAGGTGAGTTCTTTATGGCACAAAGAGAGTTTCCTCATCCTGAGCGCGAGCGCAGCGAGCCGTCGAAGGACGCAGGTTCCTCGTCCGGCGCTTCTGTCGACGGCCCGGCCGTAGCGAAGGCGGATCGCGCCGCGAGGGTTTGGCAAGGGGCGCTTCCCGGATCGATCCCGATCGGCAGCGCGGCGCACAAAGCGCTCTTCTGCCGTATGCTGCTCGACACCTTCAACCCCTACAAGCCCGCCATCATTGATTGGCCGGCGCTGAGCGAGGCGGAGCGCGCGCGGCTCGTCAGCCTGCCGATCTGGGACATCGCGGTGGCGACGGAGGGCAAGGCGAAGCTGCGCGTGCTGAGCTATGGCGCGCGGGTCGAGGATCCGCTGCTCGCCGAGGCGATCCGGCTCAACGGCTTCGAGGAGGGCAGGCACAAGGACGTGCTCGCCAATCTCGTCGCCGCTTATGGCATCGTCCTCGGCGAGGAGCCGCCCTACCTCACGCCGCGCGATGCCGAATGGGCCTTCATGGTCACCGGCTTCAGCGAGTGCATCGATAGCTTCTTCGCCTTCGGTCTTTTCGAGGCGGCGCGGCTCTCCGGCTACTTCCCGCCCGAGCTGGTCGATACCTTCGAGCCGGTGATGCAGGAGGAATGTCGCCACATCCTCTTCTTCGTCAATTGGGTTGCCTGGCATCGCCGCAATCTCAGCTGGTGGCGAAAACCGGTTTTCGCCGCGCGCGTTTTCGCGGTCTGGGCGTTTCTCGTCTGGGAGCGGGTGCAGACGGCGCGCAGCGTCGGTGGTGGCAACAACTTCACCATGACCGGGCATGAGTCGATGGGCATCGATCTCGACGCTGCCCGGCTGATGCGGCTCTGCCTCGCCGAGAATGATCGGCGGCTCAAAGGCTATGATTCGCGCCTGCTGCGTCCCACCGTGATGCCGCGTCTCGTCCGCCTGGCGCTGCGCTTCATGCGCAAATCGGCCGCGGCCCCAGGACCCGCCGCGGCGGGAGCGGAGTAAGCCATGGCGCTTGCCCAATCCGTGCTGCCGTACCCCCCACCCCTCCCTCCCCCTCAAGGGGGGAGGGAGATTTCAAGTCACAATGAGAAGCACCCCTCCCCCCTTGAGGGGGAGGGCAGGGAGGGGGGTGAGGCAAGGCGCAAACCTGCGTTGGCTTGCGCACGATCCGCGCTGCCGCCGCGTCTCGCTTTACGAGGCGCCCCGTGAGGATCGGCTCCGACGCGCATCGCGACGCCTTCTGCCGTCAGTTCAACGACAGCTATACCGACTACGTGCCCGAGCGTTTGCCCTGGCCGGAACTCGACGAAGCCTCGCTGGCGCGGCTGCGCGCCGTGCCGTTCTGGCAGGAGGTGTTGCACACCGAGCGGCGGGCCGGCGCCATCGTCGATGCCTTCGCGGCGACGCTCGACGATCCCGTGGTGAAGGCAGCCGTGGTGCTGCAAGGGCAGGAGGAGACGCGCCATGCCGAGCTGCTCCGCGTCATGATCCACCGCTACGGCATCGACGCCGTAGAGCGGCCGCTCGAGCCGTTGGGCGCCGATCTCGAGACGGCTTTCATCGATTTCGGCTATGGTGAATGCGTCGATTCCTTTTTGGGCTTCGGCGTCTTCAAGATCGCGCGGCAATCGGGCTTT
>JASHUO010000062.1 GCA_030039975.1 Alphaproteobacteria bacterium | reverse complement strand
CGTAGAACAGCGCCGTGGGCGACTGGCCGAGACCCCGCAGCTGCGGAAAAATGAACCACATCCAGTGGCTTCGCTTCCGGCCAGCTTGCAACTCCGCGAGCACGGTGTCGAACCCCGGCGCTTGCGCCGACACGAAGCGCTGCAAATCGAAGCTATCGCCAGTCATCCCTGCGAACTCCGTCCTCCGGTTTTGCGCGGCGCGGCTTCGGCGAGCGGCGGCTCCGGACCGAAGACGCTGCGGCCGCCATACCGGTGCGACTGGGCGCGCTCCTCGGCGAAGAGCGCCTCGACCGAAGGTCCCGCGGCGTCCCGGTCGAGCCGGCGCGCCTGCTCGTCGAGCCGCTTGATCGCCGCCAGCTCTTCGGCTTCACCAAGCCGCGCTTTCTGTATCGCCGATTTCAGCACCGCGATGGTCCGATCGTAGACCTTCAGCGGCACGGGATAGGGATGCCGGTCCTTGCCGCCATGGGCGATCGAGAACCGCGCCGGGTCGCTGAAGCGATAGGCGGCGCCATGCACGATCTCCGCCACTTGCGCCAAGGCACGGACGGTTCGTGCACCGACGCCCGGCACGAGCAGCAGCTCGGCGAAATCCGCCGGGCCACGATCGGCGGCGGCGGCCAGATTGGCGTGCAAGCGATGGCTGACGATGTCTTCGGGCCGAACATCGTGATGGGCGGGCATGACCAGATGCGGCAGCAAAGGCTGCGCCTGCGGGCCGGGACCTTCGGCTGCCGCTCCTTCCAGCCTCGTCAGCTTCCGTACGATGCCGTCGGGGCCCAGCGCGTCGAGCAGGTCGAGTTGGCGCCGCCGCGAGGCGGCCGCGCGCCGGTCGGTCAGATTGACGATCACGCCCTGCTGCCTGCCGTCGATCGCGGCATGCGGCTCCTCGACGAAGCTCCGTAAGCCTTCGGAGAGCCAGTGATAGCGTCGGGCCTGGCGGCGATCGCCGTTCATGCCCTGCTGGACGACCACCCAATGTCCGTCATCGCTGACGATGAAGCCATGAAGATAAAGGTCGAATCCGTCCTGGACCGCGGCGCTGTCGACCTTGGCGACGAGCCGGCTCGCTTGTGCGAGCGCCGTGCCGTCGATGCCGACCCGGTCGCCGATCGCGAGAAGCTCGTCCGGCGTCCGCCGCGAGTGGTTGCCGCGTCCGCCGCAAACATGGAGGCCGAGCTCGCGCGACATCGGGGTGAGCCCGCGTTTCAGCGCGCCGATGACGCTCGTCGTGATGCCGGAGGAATGCCAGTCCATGCCCATGACCGCGCCGAAGGACTGGAACCAGAAGGGATGCGCCAGCCGCCGCAGCAACTCGTCGCGGCCATATTCGAGGATGATCGCCTCGCTGATCACCGCTCCCAGCCGGGTCATGCGATCGCTAAGCCATCGCGGCACATAGCCGCCATGCAGCGGCAGATCGGCACTGCCCGCGCGCCGCGCCATCAGCGATCGCCCGCCGCGGCGCTGGTCGGAACGACGCCGGATTCAAAATCGATGACCGTGACCAGGCCCATGAAACAATTATATCAAACTGTACCGGTCTGGCGCGCGATCGACAGCGCAACATCCACGACACAGCAAAAAAGTGTCGCGCTCGGTCGGCGATGTGATATCGTTTCTTGAGCGGCCTCGTTCCGCGCCGATCAAAAGCGACTGCGCTGCGCCTCTGACCCGCTCGCACGTTTGGAGCGTTGCTCCGAGCACGTGCCGCGATCGGTCGCACGTTTCCGCAGAACATCGCCGCCTGACACAGAGCTGCCGCGACGCTCGCAAATTCAGCCGCACTTGCCAACGCCGCTCAGCGACCCGTCGCAGGTCGGCTGCGCGATATGACGTGCTGCGCATGGGGTGAAAAGGGACGCTGCTGGTCAATCACGCGAGAGGGAGGGATTAGATGCCGGAACGCAGCAAGGGCAAAATAGCGCTTGAGGAGCATTTCTATTTGCCGTCCTTTGAAGCCTATGGCGCGGACGGCTCGGCGCTCGATGGGGCCGGCAAGGCGCACAATTATGATCCGAAGTATTTCACTTTCGTCCAGCAGCGGCTGGGCGACGTCAAACTGTGGCTTGAGGACATGGATCGCTGCGGTATCGAGACCATGGTCCTGTCGCTGACGCAGCCCGGTATTCAGGGCATACCGGATCGCGCCATGGCGGTCGAGACCGCAAAGCGCATGAACGACGATTTGGCGAAGATTTTGGCGGCACATCCGGACCGCTTCGCGGGCTTCGCCGCTGTGGCGCTCCAGGACGTGCGCGCCGCCGGCGATGAGCTGGAGCGCGCCGTCTCGCGGCTCGGCTTCAAGGGAGCGTTGATCAACGGCTATTCGAACATCGGCGACATGAACACCGCGCAATACCTCGACGAGCCGCCCGTATGGGATTTTTGGGCTCGCGTCGAGGAGCTTGGTGTGCCGGTCTACCTGCACCCCCGCAGCCCTTTACTCAGTCAGCGACGCATCTACGAGGGTTATCCCGTCTTGGCCGATTCGCCATGGGGATTTGCCGCAGAAACCGCCGTGCATACGCTCCGTCTTATCTTGAGCGGGTTGTTCGACCGCTTTCCCCGGCTGAGGATCATTCTCGGCCATCTGGGCGAGGGGCTCCCCTTCTTTCTGCCGCGTGTCGAGCATCGGCTGCGCCATATGAGCGCGGAGCTGCGGGGTCGGCAACTCAAGCCGGTGACGCTCTACCTTCGCGAGAACTTTTATGTGACCACCGCTGGCCACTTCCGGACTCAGGCGCTCATCGACACGCTGCTCGAGATCGGGCCGGACCGGCTCCTCTATTCGGTCGACTACCCCTACGAGACGGCGCAGGAGCAGTCGGACTGGTTTGACAGCCTGCCGATCAGCGACACCGATCGCCGCAAGATCGGTCGGGAAAATGCGCTCCAGCTGCTACGGCTCGGGTCGCCATCGTGAGCCAGAGACTCTCATGAGCAGCGCGCACCTTGACTTGCCCGGGAAACAGCAGGCGATCCCGTCACCGGCGCGCGGCCAATCCGTGGTGGTCTCCGTGATCCGACACACCGTCATGCCGGGCAAGGATCAGCAGTACGAGGCGTGGCTCCGCGAAATGCTCGGGGTCGCCGGGAACGCGCAAGGCCGTCGCGGGGTGAACGTGATCCGGCCGCGCGCGGGATCGCGGATTTACACGCTTGTGCTCCATTTCGACGCGCTCCAGCACTTGCAGCAATGGCTTGCGTCGGACGTCTGGCAGCGGCTGATCTCTGAGGTGCAGCATCTGCTTCAGGAGGACGACGAGGTCGAGATCAAGACCGGGCTTGAGTTCTGGTTCACGCCCCCGGGCTCGGAGCAGAAGCGCGCGAAACCCTACAAGCAGTTCCTGGTCACGCTATCGGTGATCTTCCCGCTCACCATGCTGGTTCCCTGGTTGCTGACGCCGCTGTTCCGTGCCGCACCGATCCTCGGGACGCGAGGGATCGCCCACTTCTTCGTCGCAGCGGTGGTCGTCGCGCTCATGACCTACGTCATCATGCCCCGCTACACACGGCTGATGGCCGCCTGGCTATACCGTTAGGAATGTACAGAACGCTTGACGGGTCCTAATTGTCGCCTTGCCCGCGAAAGCGCTAGGGTACGTACAAATCGCACACCGAAGCCACATCCCCAGTTTCGCCTTGCCCGCGAACGCGGGCATCCAGGAGGTTCAGCCCCGATGAGCAATGCGCACGGCTCTGGGTCCCCGCTTTCGCGGGGACGGCGGAAAAGACACTGGAATCGCAGTGTTTTTTGAGATGTGTACGTGCCCTAGCGCGAAAGCGGGCATCCAGGAACTTCAGCCCCGGCGAGCGGAGCCCTTGGCCCTAGTTTCCCGCTTTCGCGGGAAAGGCAGAAAACGAGATTGGAGTCACCGAGTTTTTCGAGATGTGTGCATACCGTAGCGCTTTCGTGGGGGCTGACGAGTGAGAGCGGTGCCATCTGAGCGGATATCGCTCTAATCCGCGATCATCAGATCCTCGATCCGGATCGGGAAACGACGCACCCGAATCCCGGTCGCGTGCCAGACCGCGTTCGCGACGGCGGCGGCGCTGCCGGTGATCCCGATCTCCCCGACCCCCTTGATGCCGAGCGCGTTCACATGCGGATCGTGCTCTTCGACCGTCAGAGCCTCCAAGGATGGCACGTCGGCGTTCACCGGGACGTGGTACTCCGCCAGGTTCGCATTCAGCGTCCGTCCGGAGCGCGCGTCGATGACGGCCTGCTCCTGCAGCGCGAAGGACACGCCCCAGACCATGCCGCCGAGAAGCTGGCTGCGGACAAGCTGGGGATTGATGATCCGTCCCGCCGCGAAGGCACCGACGACCCGCGTGACGCGCATCTGGCAGAGATCGGGATCGATTTTGACCTCGGCGAACACCGCGCCATGCGCGTGCATGGCGTAGGCGGATTGCGCGGCAGGGTCCGTCGCCCCTTTGCCGCGCGCATCGATCTCGCCAAGCCCGGCGCGGACGAGGATATCGGCGTAGCTCTCGCTCCGCTCCTCGTCATCGCGACGGAACAGCCGTCCGCCGCGGGCGACGACACCGGCATTCCCCGCGCCGAACAACGGCGAGCGCTCGTCGCCCATGGCCAGCGCCGCGAGCTTGGCGATGACCGCAGCGCCGGCGTTGTGGATCGCCATCCCTGCGGTGGCGGTGTGCGCGGAGCCGCCGGCGATGCCGCCATCGGGCAGGTCCGACGTGCCCGAACGGAACTCCACCCGCTCGAGCTCGAGCCCCAACCCGTCGGCCGCGATCTGGGCGAGCGCCGTCCACGCGCCTTGCCCCATGTCATGCGCGCCGATCTCCATGGCGCCGGATCCGTCGCTGCGCAAGACGGCGCGCGCTTCGGCCTCGAACATCAGCGCCGGAAACGTCGCGGTGCCGAGGCCCCAGCCGACGAGGAAGCCACGCTCGTCGCGCATCTGCCGCGGCGCGCGCGGCCGCCGCGACCAGCCAAAGCGTTCGGCGCCCTGCGCGTAGCATTCGCGCAAGGCCTTCGAGGAGAACGGCTTGCCCGACATCGGCTCGGTCTCGGTATAGTTCTTGAGGCGGAACGCCAGCGGATCCATGCCGCACGCCGCCGCCGCTTCATCGATCGCGCTCTCCAGGGCGATCGAGCCAGGTGCTTCTCCCGGCGCACGCATGAACAGCGGCGTTCCGGTATCGAGCCGGACCGCATCGTACGATGTCGCGATCGCCGGACTCGCATAGAGCGTGTGCGATACGCCGGCGGCCGGCTCGAAGAAATCGTCGAAGCTGCTCGACGCCGTCTTCACGTGATGATCGATCGCGGTGAGCTTGCCCGCGCCGTCGAGGCCGAGGCGAAGGGTCTGCCGCGTCGGCGCGCGGTGGCCGACCGGCCCGTACATCTGCTCGCGCCGCAGCACGAGCTTGACCGGTCGGCCGACGAGCCGGGCCGCCATGATGCCGAGGATCTGCGGCCCGGAGATGAGGCCTTTCGAGCCGAAGCCGCCGCCCAGAAACGGGCTGCGGATGTGGATCTTCGCCGGGGCGATGCCGAACAGCCCCGCGATCCGGTCCCGGGCCATGATCAGGCCCTGGCTCGGCGTGTCGATCGACAGCGTGTCGCCCTCCCACACCGCCACGATCGCGTGCGGCTCCATGGGATTGTGGTACTGCGCCGGCGTCTCATAGGTCGCTTCGATCCGGCGCGACGCGCGCGCAAGCGCCGGTTCCACACGGCCATGCGCCTCCACGGCCGGACTGCCGACACCGACCGCTGGCGGCACGAAACTCTCGCCGTCGTCGAGCCCCACCCGAGCCGGCAGGGTTTCGTAGTGCGGCGCGAGCAGCGCCGCGCCTTCGGTGGCGGCCTCGAGCGTCTCGGCGATCACCACGGCGATCGGCTGATGGGCATAGCGAACCTGATCGCTCTGCAGGAGGTCGAGTCGGAACATGAACGGGTTTGTCTTCGCATCCGGGTCCTGCGCCAGCGGCGGCTTGTGGGCGGGGGTCATGACCTCGACGACGCTGGGATGGCGCTTTGCCGCCGGCACGTCGAGGAAGGTCACGCGACCCCGCGCGATGCTGCTGACCGCCAGCACCGCATAGAGCAGCCCGGCCGGAGAATTGTCCGCGGCATAGCGCGCCGCTCCCGTGACCTTGAGGATGCCGTCGCGCCGCGTCAGCGGCTGGCCGATGTTGGAGCCGTGGCGGACATGCCCGGAGGATGGGACGAGCCTGATCTCAGACGCCATGGATCGCTCCGGGAGCGGAGGAGAAGGGGGATGCCGGAAGTGCCGGAACGCGCGCGGGCGTTCCCGCGGCGGCGAGGGCGAGCGCGCGCCGAACCACGCGCCGCGCGAGCTCGATCTTGAACGCGTTGTCGCCGGAGGGTCGCGCATCGGCCAACGCCGCCTCTGCAGCACGACGGAAGACCTCGTCGCCGGGACGCGCGCCCGCCAGGACGGCCTCCGCGGCACGCGCCCGCCACGGCTTGGCGGCGACGCCGCCGAGCGCGAGACGCGCCGCGCCGATCGCGCCGTCTTCGATGTGGAACGCTGCGGCGGCCGACACCAGCGCGAAAGCGTAGGAAGTGCGTTCGCGAAGCTTCAGATAGCGTGCATGCGGCGCGAAGGCGCGCGCCTCGCTCGGCAGGCGAAGCGCGACGATGAGGTCGCCCGGCGCGAGCGCGCTCTCGCGATGCGGCGTGTCGCCGGGCAGGCGGTGGAGGGCTTCGAGCGCCATCTCGCGCCGGCCGCTGCTTCCTTCGATCTCGACCACCGCGTCGAGCGCGACCAGCGGCACGCAGAAATCGGAGGGATGCGTCGCGATGCACGCCTCGCTCCAGCCCAGCACGGCGTGCAGCCGGTTCTCGCCGCCGCGCGCATCGCAACCGGCCCCCGGTTGGCGCTTGTTGCAGGCGCTGGCGACATCGTAGAAGTAGGCGCAGCGCGTCCGCTGCAGCAGATTGCCGCCGACGGTCGCCGCGTTGCGCAACTGCGGCGACGCGCCGGACAGCAGCGCTTCGGCAATGGCGGGATAGGACCGGGCGAACGCGGCGTCATGCGCGAGATCGGCGTTGCGGACGAGAGCGCCGATCCGGACGCTGCCATCGGGCAGATGGTCGATGCGGTCGAGCCCGGGCAGGCGCGAGAGGTCGACGAGACGCATCGGCCGGGACATTCCGCCTTTCATCAGATCGAGCAGGTTGGTCCCGGCGGCGAGATAGGCGGCACCCGGCTCGGACGCGGCGGCAATGGCCTCGGCGACGCTGGCGGGCCTGACATAGTCGAAGAGGTTCATGCGGAGCGCCTCCGCGCCGGCGCGGCGAGCTTTTCCTGCGCCTCGATCACCGCCTCGGTGATCCCGGCATAAGCGCCGCAGCGGCAGAGGTTTCCGCTCATGCCCTCGCGCACGCGTTCGGGATCACCGCCGGCCTGGCCTTCCCCGATCAGGCCGATCGCGCTCATGATCTGACCCGGCGTGCAGAAGCCGCACTGGAAGCCGTCATGGGCGATGAAGGCGGCCTGCACCGGGTGGAGCTGATCGCCGCGGGCGACGCCCTCGATCGTCAGCACCTCCGCGCCGTCCTGGCTCAGCGCGAGCGCCAGGCACGCATTGATCCGTCGTCCATCCACCAGCACCGTGCAGGCGCCGCACTGGCCGCGGTCGCATCCCTTCTTGGTTCCCGTCAGGTGCAGGCGCTCGCGCAGGAGATCGAGCAGCGTGACGCGGGGATCGTCGAGCCCGACCTCCCGGCGGACGCCGTTCACGGTGAGGCTGATCGAGAAATTCATGCAAGGCTCCGATCAGTGCTATGGTGGATGGGTCGCGGCCCCGGAGAAAAGGCACGCGGCAGGCGGCGGCTGGAAC
This sequence comes from Alphaproteobacteria bacterium, assembly GCA_030039975.1. Taxonomy (GTDB): domain Bacteria; phylum Pseudomonadota; class Alphaproteobacteria; order ATCC43930; family CGMCC-115725; genus DAHUYF01. The sequence goes on along the minus strand of JASHUO010000062.1, from coordinate 851 downwards.
GAACCAGCTCAGGGTCTCGAAGAAGGATCGCTGGGCACGTCCCGTGCCCCGTCGCTTATAGAATACGGAGGCACCCTCCGTTTTTCAAGGGGCGGAGACGCATGCAACATCGGTCCGCAGAAACCGCTCCCAAGCTGCGCGCCGACGCGGCCCGCAACCGGGAGCGCGTCCTCGCGGCCGCCAAGGCGGTCTTCAGCGCCGGCGGACCCGATGCCAGCCTCGAAGCCGTGGCGCGACGGGCCGGCGTCGGCATCGGCACCCTCTACCGCCACTTCCCGACCCGCGAAGCCCTGTTCGAGGCCGTCTATCGCCGCGAGGTCACGCATCTCACCGATCTCGCCGAGGAATTGCGCAGCGCGCCCGCGCCGGTCGAAGCGTTGCGGCGCTGGCTCCGCTCCAACGTCGAGTTTGTTGCCACGAAAAAGGGCATGTCGGCTGCGCTGGCGCTCGCCGTGCATGGCTCGTCGGAGCTCTACGCCTACACCTTCGACCGCCTGACCAAGGCCGTGGGCGCGCTGCTGGAACGCGCCGTCGCGGCCGGCGAGATTCGCCCCGATATCGGCCCGGAAGACCTGCTGCGCACGCTCGTCGGCATGTGCTACATGCACGACCAGCCGGGCTGGCAGGCGAGCGTCCTGCGCATGGTGGACGTCTTCGTCGACGGGCTGCGCGTGCGATCTCCCGGCAGGCGATCCGGAGGCGCGAAAGAAGCCAACCGTCGGCGGCGACCTCGGAAGCACGCCCGATGTCCGTGATACGGTGTCAGATCCATGACCTGGGAAGAGGGCGCGTGGCGTCTGTGCGCGTCGCAAGCGGCCCTCATGAGTGCAATTCGGCAAGACGTGATAGAC
>JASHUO010000647.1 GCA_030039975.1 Alphaproteobacteria bacterium | reverse complement strand
CGCTCGGCATCGCCACCGACTTGGTTCGCGGCGACATCTATTACTGGGGCGAGCTGATGGCCGGGGCGTTGATTGCCTCGATCCCTGTGGCGATCGCCTACAATCTGTTCCTCGACCGCTTCATCGCGGGCATCACCGGCGGCGCGGTCAAGTAGCCGGTAACCGGCCGCGTCACGCGCGCGACGGGGCCGGCGGCGGTGCTCAATCGCGATCCCGGGCGTGGAGTGGAACAAGCAGCTCGATCGCGAAGCCGCCGGCCGGGCGGTGAAAGAGTATCTCGCAACCCTCAATGACGCCGCCTTTGGCGCAGCGACCGAGGTCCAACCGAAGTTCGTCTCGCCGTCCGATCCAGCGGTTCAGTGGACCGGCGCCCTCAAAGGGCCGGCGTTCTTCGCCTATGCCGACAACTATCTAATCGACGTCCGGTTCGGCGTGATTATGGATGTCGAGGCCTCGCGCGCTGTCCGCCAGGCCGAGGTTGGTGCCGCGCGCACCATGCTGGAGCGCACCGAGCAGCGCTTCGGCCTCAAGCCGCAACGCCTCGCCGCTGACTCCGCCTACGGCTCGGCTCAGATGCTGAATTGGCTCGTCGAGAAGAAGCGGATCACACCGCACATTCCCGTTATCGACAAGTCCAAGCGACACGACGGGACGTTCTCGCGCGAGGACTTCCGATATGACGAAATCGCCGATGCTTACACCTGCCCGGCCGGCAAGACCCTGACGACGAGTGGCACTCTCGTCAATGATGACCCCACGCTCCTCTACCTCGCCAGTACGCGGGATTGCGCTCCGTGCCCGTTCAAGGCCCGATGCTGTCCGAAAATGCCAGCACGTAGAATTCCGCGCAGCATTTACGAATGCGCCCGTGACCTCGCCCAATCCCTCGCAGGGACCGACGCCTTCGAGCAGTCACGCCATGACCGCAAACGCATAGAGATGCGCTTCGCGCACTTGAAGCGCATTCTGCGGCTCGACCGATTACCCCTGAGGGGGCCACGTGGTGCTCAGGACGAGTTCGTGCTGGCAGCCATCGCTTGCGAATGCCCGACCCTTGGCCGTTCCGGGCCCCGTGCCAGCTTAGATCCGACGACGCGGAGCCGAACCTGGCGGCATCGCCAAACACGTCGGCCCTCCAACCACAGCCGACGGCCTAGATCGGATCACATCCGACTTTTTACAACGAAATCTGCCAACAGCAGCCATTGCTGACCCGTTGCTTCCGAAATGGTGTTTTTCTGAAAATCGCGGATTATGAAAAGCAGCCGCACGGCCCCGCTATGCAAGCTAGTTTGGCGTGGTGGGCTTGCGGGCCGGTGAGCTCTCGCTACACGCGTTGGAAGAACGAAAGGAAGTTCCCATGGCTAACACGACGGCTGAGCTCGAGGCGCTTCTCATGCAGCGTTCGCTCACTGATCCACAGCTCATGGCTGCGGTGGACGCGGCGGCGGACTTCAGGATCCTGCCGGATGCCACCGTAGTCAAGATCGGCGGACAGAGCATCATCGACCGCGGCCGCGCCGCGGTCTACCCGCTCGTCGATGAGATTGTCGCTGCCCGTAAGCTCCACAAGCTTGTGATCGGGACCGGAGCAGGCACCCGGGCCCGCCATCTCTATTCGATCGCGGCTGGGCTCCGCCTGCCGGCTGGCGTGCTCTCCCAACTCGGCGCGTCGGTTGCCGATCAGAACGCAGCGATGCTGGGGCAACTCCTTGCGAAGCACGGTATCTCCGCGGTCAGCAGCGCCGGGCTCTCGGCCGTTCCGCTCTATCTGGCCGAGGTGAACGCCGTAGTCTTCGGTGGCATGCCGCCCTATAGCCTCTGGATACGCCCCGCAACCGAGGGCGTGATTCCGCCCTACCGCACCGACGCCGGATGTTTTCTTGTTGCCGAGCAGTTCGGCTGCAAGGCGATGGTCTATGTGAAGGACGAGAACGGCCTCTACACCATGAATCCGAAAACCTCGAAGGGCGCTACCTTCATCCCGAAGATCTCAGTGACCGAGATGAAGGCCAAGGGGCTGCAGGACTCGATCCTCGAGTTCACGGTGCTCGATCTGCTCGCCTCGGCGCGCTACGTCCGCGAGCTGCAGATCGTAAATGGCCTCGTCCCCGGCAATCTGACCCGCGCGCTCGCCGGCGAGCACGTCGGCACCATCATCACCGCGAGCTGAGGAGAACCATCGCTATGACTGACACCGACCAGATCAAGCACGTCGCCTCGCCGCTCGCGCGCCAGACACTCCTGGATGACGATCTAACGCGGCCCGTGGCCGGCGGACGCCCGATTCGGCTTCTCCCTTGGGTGCAAGTCGTGAAGATCGGCGGACGCTCCATTATGGATCGTGGCCATGAGGCGATCCTCCCGCTCGTGGACGAGCTGCGGACGCTTTTGCCCGAGCACCGGCTGCTCATCCTGACCGGTGCCGGCGTCCGCGCCCGCCACCTCTACAGCGTTGGCCTCGACCTCGGCCTGCCGGTTGGATCGCTTGCTCCGCTCGCGGCTAACGAGGCCGGGCAGAACGGCCATATGCTTGCATACCTGCTCGCGCCGGAGGGCGTCTCCTATATCGAGCACCCCACTATCGCAAACCAGCTCGCCATTCACCTGACCGCAGCACGCGCGGTCGTGGGGAGCGCCTTTCCTCCATATCACCATCACGAGTTTCCGATCTCGCGCATCCCGCTCCACCGGGCTGACGCCGGCGCATTTCTGCTCGCCGATGCACTGGGAGCAGCCGGCCTCACGATCGTTGAGGACGTTGACGGGGTGTACACCAGCGATCCCCATGGTGCCGAAGGAAAACAGGCGCAGCTGCTCCGAGAAACGAGCGTCGCCGAGCTCGCAAAACTCCAAGGCACGCTGCCGTTCGATCGTGCGCTCCTGGATGTCATGGCGAACGCGCGGCACATAGAGCGCGTGCAGCTCGTGAACGGACTCGTTCGCGGCAGGCTCACTGCGGCACTGCGTGGACAGCACGTGGGTTCGATCATTCACACGGGCGCGCGCCCGATCTGAGCCCACGCAGTGGGACGGACCGCTCAACAAAGAATTTCCGCTAATGGGATGGTCCGGCCGTGCTCCAGCCCTTTCAGCCATTAGGCTGGCCGGGGCGTCAAGGGGAGGGAGCACGCCATGGCTAAGACGCGCGAGGCAGCCGTCGCCGTAATCGGCATCGATATCGGTAAGAACTCATTCCATGTTGTTGGCTTGGATCGATGTGGGGCAATCGTGCTCCGACAGAAGTGGTCGCGTGGCCAGGTCGAAACACGGGTCTCCTCCCTGGGTCGTAATGCGCCACTTCTTTGCGAGTGATTTGCCCATGATACCAGCACCGCGCGCAACTCGCCCTCGGGAGCCAAAGCGACGCGCCGCTGGTGCAAGTTCCGGCTCCATGTCCTGCCGCCGCGCCCGTCGCCCGCGCAACGCGATCGCCGGCACCGTCACCCAGGTCCGGCCGTCGGCGCGCGTCTGCCGCCGCCCTCGAGGCGTCGGAGGGTCTCCGATGTCTTGTCCGGGATGGACCCATATCTGGTAGCCTGACGCAGACGCGCGGTGCTCGCGACGGAGGCTAACATGTCAGCGAATTCTCCCAGAGAATTTGACCTGTCTCCGCTCTCCGAAAGCAATCTTGATCAGGCAGCATTAGTTTTTTCAGCCGCCTTCAAGGGACCGCCCTGGAACGAAAATTGGAGTATTCCGGCATCAACTCAGCGATTGAGAGAGGTTATACAGACGCCCGGCTTCGTTGGGGTCGTTTTGACGAACCGAAGCGATGGAAAAGTCGTTGCGCTTGGTGCTGGCTTTTTCGAGACTTGGTTTAATGGGAGAAATTTTCAGATAAAAGAATTGTGCGTCGATCCAAGCCTACACGGCCAAGGTCTTGGGCACAGAGTACTAAATGAAGTAATGGAGCAAGCCTTCCGACAAGGAGCGATCAAGATACATCTATACACAGTCCCTCGGAGTCCTGCCGAGGAACTGTATTTGAACAATGGCTTTACGGCGAATGACGAAGTCGCGATGGAACTTCTACGACCGACGACCAGAGGTCAGATGAATGACGGCGGCCGGTGAGGTCTCGCCCGGCGCCAGTCGCGCAATCGTGACTCAACGGCAGGCCGCTTCTACTGTTGAACTGTCGCTGTCGGTCGTCATGGGAGGATAGGGATGCCGATACCGCGCAGCAGAATTCCTTTGGGCGGCGCCGACGTTGGACCGCTTCTCGACGGCCTCACCTGGCGCCCCATACACACGCAGGTCACTCTGGTGCTCGGCTTCGGCTGGATGCTCGATGCCTTCGAGGTGAACATCGTCGGCAGCGTGCTTGGCGTGCTGCAAAAGCTCTGGCAGGTCACCACCAGCGAGGCTTCGCTGCTGGTCTCGGTCTGGCTCATCGGCATCATGATCGGCGCGCTGCTCTTCGGCTATTGCGCCGACCGCTTCGGCCGCCGTCGGCTCTTCATTGTGACTCTTCTCGTCTATTCGATCTTCACGGTCATGTCGGCGCTGTCACCGGGCTATTACGCCTTTCTGGTGTTTCGCTTTCTGACAGCGATCGGCGTCGGAGCCGAGTATTCCGCCGTCAACGCAGCGATCGGTGAACTCATCCCGGCCCGCTATCGTGGCCGCGCCGCCGCGTCGGTGATGAATTTCTGGCCCCTCGGGTCAATTCTGGCCGGGGTGCTGACGCTCTATTTCATCAATGTGTTGCCGCCCTCGATCGGCTGGCGCTGCGCCTTCGCTCTGGGCGCCATCATCGCGCTGTTCAGCGTTTGGGCACGCCGCGCTTTGCCGGAGTCACCGCGGTGGCTGCTCGGTCGCGGCCGCAGAGCAGAAGCCGAGGCGGTGTCGGCGCAAATCGCCGGCGACGCGCACCGCTTCGATCAGGAGGCCGTGACCGCGGCTCCCGGCACCGATGCGCGCCAGGATACGGCCAGCTTCGGGCGCCAACTCGCCCTGCTGCTGCGCCGTCATCCTCGACGCCTTGCCCTGGGCTGCGCGCTCGATTTCTCGGAAGCCGCTGGTTACTACGGCCTCTTCGCCGTTCTGCCGCTGCTGGTCCTGCCGCAGATTCACATCCCCGACGAGGAAGTCCCCTGGTTCTTCATCATCGGCAATGTCGGCGCGGCGATCGGCGGGCTCGTCGCCGCTGTCATGCTCGACAAGGCGGGCCGTAAGGTCACCGTCGCGGGCTTCTACCTTCTCGCCGCGCTCTCGATGCTCGGCATGGCGAGCGCTACGGGGGCGGCCAGCGCCGCGGGCGTCATGCTCGCCTTCACCGTCGCGAACTTCTGCGCGACGGGTGCCTGGATCGC
>JASHUO010000646.1 GCA_030039975.1 Alphaproteobacteria bacterium | reverse complement strand
ATGCAGCAGCAGATTGGCCAGCACGATGCCGCGCTCGCCCAGCGGCGCCCCCAGCGGCAGATAGGCCACGAGGGTGACCGGCAGATACTTGTACCCGGCAAAGCGCGGCCCGGTTTGCGCCGCCGCCACGGCATCGACCCGCGCCGCATAGGGATCGGTGCCGGCGCGCAGCAGATCGCCCGAGGCCAGCGTCGTTGTCGCCGCATCGATCAGCGAGGGATGCCGCAGCTCTTTCAGCGCGTAGCCCGTTTGCAGCACCAGCAGCGTCGCGGCGATGAGGGCGACGAGGCGAAAGCGCGCCCAAGTTCCCTCTCTGATAAGCTCGAATAAGCCAATTTTCTCGTCATCCCCGCGAAAGCGGGGATCCATGGCCGATGGATTCCCGCTTTCGCGGGAATGACGGAAAAGCTGACCTTCCGCCTTGTCCGACCGCGCCCGCGCTCGCCTCTCCACCACCGCGACCACAACCGGCGTCGCCGCGAGCACCCCCAGCATCACCAGCGCTTTCGCGCCGCCCCTATCCCAGTTGAATTTCTGGATCAGCCCGACCGCGATCCAAAACAGGAGCGCAACCGCCAGCCCGGGGGTCACGGATTGGGCCAGGCGTCCGTATGGGAGAGTTCGGTGCCAGGGGCGTCGGCGGCGCGCGGCACGATGCGGCCGATGCGCTTGACGCGCTCGCCGGCGCCGGCGAGCGCCGCGGTGACGCGCTCCTCCGCCGCCGGATCCACCACCGCCACCATGCCGATGCCGCAATTGAAGGTGCGGGCGAGCTCCGCCCGAGCGATGCGCCCCGTCTCGGCCAGCCAGCGGAACACCGGCGGCAGGGTCCAGCGGCGCGCATCGAGCGCCGCTGCCATGCCGTCCGGCAGCACGCGCGGCACATTCTCGATGAGGCCGCCGCCGGTAATATGCGCGAAGGCCTTGACCCCGCCCGCGGCGAGCGCGGCGCGGCAGCTGCGGACATAGAGCCGCGTCGGCGCCAGCAGCGCCTCGCCCAGGCTCTGCGCCGGCGCAAACGGTGCCGGCGCGTCATAGCCGAGCCCCGCCACCTCGACGACGCGCCGCACCAGCGAGAAGCCGTTGGAATGCAGCCCGTTCGACTCGAGGCCGAGCACGATGTCGCCGAGCGCAACGCTGCTGCCGTCGAGGACCTCGCCGCGTTCGACCGCGCCGACGGCGAAGCCGGCAAGATCGTAGTCGCCGGCGCCGTACATGCCCGGCATCTCCGCCGTCTCGCCGCCGACCAGCGCGCAGCCGACCTCGCGGCAGGCGCCGGCGATGCCGGCGAGAATGCGCCGCGCCGTCGCCACCTCGAGCTTGCCGGTGGCGAAATAGTCGAGGAAAAGCAGCGGCTCCGCGCCCTGTACGACAAGGTCGTTGACGCACATGGCGACGAGGTCGATGCCGATCGTGTCATGCCGGCCGGTGGCGATCGCGATCATGAGCTTGGTGCCGACGCCATCGGTGGTGGCGACCAGGATCGGATCGCGGTATCCCGCCGCTTTGAGGTCGAAGAGCGCGCCGAAGCCGCCGAGCCCCGCCGCCGTTCCGGCCCGCGCCGTCGCCTTGGCGAGCGGCTTGATCGCTTCCACCAGGGCGTCGCCCGCATCGATGTCCACGCCGGCGTCGCGGTAGTTTTGGCTCTTGATGGCGCCCTCGGTCGTTATACGCTATTACCGCTTCCGTGCGGCGCGGCACGAGGACAATAACGGCGATGCGGGACGGTTTCAAATGCTCCTGAGGCGTGGAGTGATGGCAGCGCTCGCCTTGGCGGTGCTGGCGCTGGCGGCCTCCGATACCGCTGCGGCTCAGAATGCGGCCCCGGCGAAACCGCCGCGCTTCGACATCTTCACCGTCGCGCCGGTTCCGGTCGATGTCACTGCCGCCAACGCCGCCGCGGCGCGCGACCAGGCGATCGTCGAGGGCCAGAGCCACGCCTTCGACATGCTGATGCAGCGCCTGACCTTGGCCGCCGACCGCAGCCGCCTGCCCAAGGTCGGCACGAACGAGCTCAACAATGTCGTGCAAGGCTTCGAGGTCGCGAACGAGCGCCGCTCGGGCGTGCGCTATATCGCCGATTTCACCGTGCATTTCCGCGCCGATGCGGTGCGACAATTTCTCCGCCAGGCCGGCATCCCCTTCGCCGAGACGGTCAGCAAGCCGCTCATCGTGCTGGCGGTGCTGCATGACGGCGACCGCTTGGCGCTGTGGGAGGATCCCAATCCCTGGCGCGACGCCTGGACGAATGCCAACCCGGTGATCGGGCTGGTGCCGCTGGTGCGCCCGATCGGCGAGCTCGAGGATGTTCAGGCGATCGATGCCGACGCGGCGGTGAAGGGCGACGATGCCCGGCTGCAGGCGATCGCGCAGCGCTATGGCGATGACGACGTGCTGGTGACGCAAGCGACCTTGAAGACCGACGGGCCGCAGCATGTGGTCGATGTTTCCAGCACACGCTACACGCCGGGCCAGCCCGGTACCGAGCAGAGCTGGGTCGGCAGCACCGCTGCCAATCCCGGCGAGAGCGACGCCGATCTCTTCGGCCGCGCCGTGCTCGCGACCGTGGCGCAGGTCGAGGAAGCCTGGAAAGCCGCGAACATCCTCAATTTCAGCCAGAGCGGCACGCTCACGGCGCGGGTGCCGGCGACGTCGCTCGAGGATTGGGTCGCCGTGCGCGACCGGCTCGCTGGCATCCCGGCGGTGCGCAGCAGCCGCCTGGTCTCGCTCGACCGCGAGGAAGCGCGGGTCGAGATCCACTATGTCGGCGACGCCTCCCAGCTGCGCACCGCGCTCGCCCAGCGCGATCTCGATCTCAGCGGCGACGATCCCGACTGGGTCTTGCAACGTCACTCGACGTCCGCCGCCGCGCCCGCGCCGCACTGAGTCCGCATCCGGTGAGCCTGCCCAACTTCATCACCCTCGGGCGGCTGCTGTGTGTGCCGCTGGCGATCTGGCTGGTGCTGCTCGACCATCTCGCCGCCGCCTTCTGGGTGTTCATCGCCGCCGGCCTGTCCGACGCCGTCGACGGCTTCATCGCCAAGCATTTCGACCAGCGCTCCGAGCTCGGCGCCCTGCTCGATCCGATCGCCGACAAGGCGCTGCTGGTCAGCATGTATGTGACCTTGGGCCTCGCCAAATACCTGCCGGTCTGGCTGGTCATTCTGGTGGTGTTCCGCGACGCGCTGATCATCGGCGGCTTCCTGCTGGTGGCGGCGCTCGGCTATGCCATGCGCTGGGAGCCGCTGCTGGTGAGCAAGCTCAACACCGCGCTGCAGATCGGCCTCATCGGCGTCGTGCTCGCCTCGCTCGGCCTCGGCCTTTCGGTGCCGCGCCTCGCCGCGGTGCTCGTCTATGCCGTGGCGGCGACGACGACGATCTCCGGCGCCGGCTATCTCATCCGCTGGACGCGCGCGCTCGCCGGGGTGAGCAGCAGCCCATGACCAATTCGACCACGCGGCGCCAGCAGGCGTTTTTCTGGCTCGGCGCGCTCGTCGTCTTTTTCCTGCTGCTCTATCTGCTGAGCCCGATCCTGCTGCCCTTTGCCGCCGGCTCTGCCATCGCCTATTTCCTCGACCCCGCGGTGCGCCGCATGGAGCGCTACCGCGTGCCGCGCACCTTGGCGACGGTGCTGGCGCTGCTGCTCTTCGTCGTGGTGCTGCTCGCCGTCTTCGCGCTGCTGGTGCCGCTGGTGCAGCTGCAGGCGGCGGAGCTCGCCGGTCGCGTCCCCGGCCTCGTCGCGGATGCTCGTACCCGCTTCGAGCATCTGATGCAGCTGGCGCAGCAGCATCTTGCCCCGGAAGACGTCACCAAGCTGCGCGACGCGCTCGGCAGCGCCGTGGGCAGCATCGCCGGCTGGCTGGCGCGCTTCCTCCAGGGCGTGCTCAGCAGCGGCCTCGCCCTCGCCAATCTGCTCTCGCTCGTCTTCATCACCCCCGTCGTCGCGTTTTTCCTGCTGCGCGATTGGAACCGCATCGTGCGCCGCATCGACGGCTGGCTGCCGCGCCAGCACCTCGACACCATCCGCGAGCAGGCGAAGATCGTCGACGCGACGCTCGCCGGCTATGTCCATGGCCAGCTCCTCGTCTGTCTCGGCGTCGGCATCTACTACGCCGCGGCGCTGTCGGTGATCCGGCTCGAATTCGGCCTCATCATCGGCGTCCTCGCCGGCATCCTCACCTTCATTCCCTATGTCGGCTTCGCCACTGGCTTTGTGCTGGCGATGAGCCTTGCCCTCATTCAGTTCGGCAGCTTCGCCGGGCTCTTGTCGGTGGTCATCGTCTTCGCCATCGGCCAGGTGCTGGAATCGAACGTGCTCGCGCCGAAGCTGGTCGGCGAGCGTGTCCATCTCCATCCCGTCTGGGTGATCTTCGCGCTGCTCGCCTTTGGCAGCGTCTTCGGCTTTCTCGGCGTGCTCCTCGCCCTGCCGGCGGCGTCGGTGATCGGCGTGCTCGTGCGCTTCATGCTGGCACGCTATCTCGCCAGCCCCCTCTACGACCCCGCCAACCGTCAGCCCCACGAGTAGGGCACGCTGCGATGTTTCGGCCTCCACCCCGCCGCGTCGAGATGGACCCCCGCCTTCGCGGGCAGGGCTATCGCATATGGATTCACCACGGAGATACGGAGGGCACGGAGGATAACTGGTGGGCGCGCGAAGCGCGCCATTCTTTGCTTCTCCGTGATCTCCGTGCCTCCCATGAAAATAGCCGATGACGCGGGCG
>JASHUO010000645.1 GCA_030039975.1 Alphaproteobacteria bacterium | reverse complement strand
CTGATCACTTGACTTTTGCATCGGTCACCGCCACCGGGGCGGCGGCGCCAGCCGGCGCCCGATGGCACCCAGCAGCGCTTGCGCCGCAGCCTCGGCCTGAGCCTCGGGAATGTTGGTGAAACTCAGCAGCAGGCCCGGGCCGAGATCGGCCTCGATCGCATGGGCCGACAGCGGCGCCGGCGCCAGGCCATGGCGTTCGGCGAGGCGGACCAATTCCGTATCGGGCGTATTCCCCGCCGGACGCGCCAGGAGATGCATCCCGCCGGCTTGCCGGTCGAGGCCCAGCCGATCGCCGAAGGCGGCCGCCAGCGCCGTGGCCAAGGCGGCGCGCCGCGAGCGGTAGAGGCCGCGCATGCGCTTCAGATGCCGGGCGAAATGGCCGTCGGCCATGAAGCGGGCGACGACCGCTTGCTCGAAGCGTCCGAGCTCGCCGCCCAGCAAATGCGCGGCAGAAAAGCGCTCGGCGAGGCGCTCCGGCACCACCAGATAGCCGAGCCGCAACCCGGGAAAGAGGACTTTGCTGAAGCTGCCGGCGTAGAGCACCACATCGGCGCGATCGAGGCTCTTCAGCGCCGGCAGCGGCCGCCCGGCGTAGTGGAATTCGCCGTCGTAATCGTCCTCGATCACCCAGGCCGAATGGGCTTCCGCCCAGGCGAGCAGCGCGAGCCGGCGCGGCAGCGACAACGCGACCCCAAGCGGGCTCTGATGCGACGGCGTCACCACCGCCAAGCACGCCTGCGGCGCGCGACGGATCGCCTCCTCGACACAAATCCCATCATCGTCGACGGACACCGGGACGAGGCGTGCCCCGGCAGCGACCAATGCCCGTCGGGCGAGATGGTAGCCGGGATCTTCAAACCAGACCTCGGCCCCCGGTGCGAGCAGCGTCCGGGCAACGAGGCTCAGCGCGCCCTGATACCCGCCGGTGACGAACACCTGCCCGGGCGTGCAGGAAACGCCGCGCGAGATGGCGAGATAGGCCGCGATGGCGTCGCGCAGCCCGCGATCGCCGGCGGGGTCGGGATGGCTCAGCCCGCCGATCGCGAGTGCTCGCGCCTCGCGGGCCACCAGCCGCGCCCAGAGTTTGCGCGGAAAAGCGTCGAGGGCCGGCAAACCCATACGGAACGGCCGCGGCGCCGCCTCCGCGCCGAGGGCGCTCCGTGCCGGCTGGCGCGGTGCTGCGAGAGCGGCCGGCGGCCGCGGCGATCCGCCCAGCTGCGGCGCCACGACGGTGCCGGCGGCGCCGCGTCCGATGATCCAGCCCTCGCCCGCCAGGGTCGCATATGCAGCATCGACGGTGCCGCGCGCGGCGCCGAGCTGCGCCGCCAAGCTGCGCGCCGACGGCAATCGGTCGCCGGGACGCAGCCGGCCGGTGGCGATCGCCGCGCGGGTGCGCTCGTAGAGCTGGCGAAACAGCGGGACGGAACTGCCGCGGTCGACGACGAAAGGGGTATCGGCTGCGCGAGGCATTGCTCTTGGACCAGGTGGAAAGCCGCTTCTTGGCTCAAGCAACTAGTCCATCAAGGCTCTAGCTTCAAGCCATAACCGATCCGGAGGTCACCATGCAGGCCCAGCGCCTCGATGCCTACCACGTCGCGCCAGCCGCCATGAATGTGCTGCGCGCCGTCGAGAGCTATCTTCACCAATCCGCGCTCGAGGGGACGCTGATCGAGCTGGTCAAGATGCGCGCTTCGCAGATCAACGGCTGCGCCTATTGCCTCGATCGGCACAGCAAGCTGCTGCGCCGGAACGGGGAGAGCGAGCAGCGCCTCTACGTGTTGGACGCGTGGGCGGAATCCTCGCTCTATTCGCTCCGCGAACGGGCGGCGCTCGCCTGGACCGACGCACTGACCTTGATCGGGCAGACACGCGCGCCCGACGCGGTCTATCACGAGGTGCGCGGCCAGTTCGACGACAAGGAGCTCGTCGACCTCACCGTCCTGATCGGCATGATCAATTTGTGGAACCGGTTGGCCATCAGCCTGCGCTATCAGCATCCCGTAGCGACGCGATGACCGGGATCCTGTTGCGCCACGCCGAGACCGATCGCGAGGTCGCAGCATGCTTCAGGGTCATGGCGCTGCTGCGCCCTCATCTCAGCACGGCCGAGGAGCTGGTGACGCGCATCGCACGCCAGCGCGCCGCCGGCTATCGCATTCTTGCGGCGTGGCGCGACGATCTCCCGCTGGCGCTCGCCGGTTATCGCGTCGAGGAGAACTTGATTCATGGCCGCTTCATTTATGTCGATGACCTGGTGACGGCCGAAAGCGAGCGCGGCAGCGGACTTGGCGCCCGGCTGCTCGCGGCGGTCGCGGCGGAGGGGCAGCGGGAAGGCTGCACCCGTCTGGTGCTCGATACGGCGCTCGACAATGTGCTGGCGCACCGCTTCTATTATCGCCAGGGCTTGTTGGCCCGGGCGCTGCGCTTCAGCCGCGCGATCGATCCTTCATGACGGCGATCCTGCAGCTCCTGGTCAGTCCGCGCCCGCAGTCCTTCAGCCGGCTGATCGCGCGCGAGGTCGTCGCCGGCATCGCCCGGCTGCGGCCGGAGGCGCGGATCGTCGAACGGGACCTGGCCGCCGATCCCCCGCCGCATCCCGATCGCGATCTCTACGACGCGATCCTCTCAGCGACCGCGGACGAGGATCCCCGGTTCGCCTTGTCGGAGCAGCTGATCGCCGAGCTGGAAGCCGCCGATGTCGTCGTCATCGGCACGCCGATGAACAACTTCACCGTGCCGTCGACCTTGAAAGCCTGGATCGACCACATCGTGCGGATCCGCCGCAGCTTCCGTTCGACGCCGGCGGGCAAGATCGGGCTGCTGCGCGACCGGCCGGTGATCATCGTCACCGCGCATGGCGGCTATTGCGGCGACGCACCGCCGGCGCAGCCCGATTTCCTGACGCCTTATCTGCGCGCGATCTTTGCGACGATCGGTATCCGCCAAACCGAATTCCTCCGCCTCGAAGGGCTGTCGCGCGGACCCGAGAGGGTTGCCGCGGCGCTCGACCAGGCGCGCCGATGGATCGAGAACGGATTGCCGCAATCGCTCCGCTGACGAGATCAATCCGGAAATCCCGCCAGTCTCCGCACCTCGGCGGGTGCGTGCCCGGCGTCGCGCAAGGCGCGCAGCGTTTGCGCCCGATCGCGCTTGGCAAAGCGCCGCCCGGTGGCATCGGTGAGCAGGCGATGATGGCGCCAGCGCGGCACTGGCAGGTCGAGCAGCGCCTGCAACAGGCGATGGATGTGCGTTGCCGCGAACAGATCCACGCCGCGCGTCACCAAGGTCACGGCCTGCAGCGCATCGTCGAGGGTGACGGCGAGGTGATAGCTGGCCGGCGTCTCCTTGCGCGCCAGCACGACATCGCCGAGGCTCGCGGGATCGGCGGCAATGCGTCCGGCGAGCTCATCCTCCCAGAACAGCGGCGCGCAGCGCGCCAGCGCCGCCGCGACATCGAGGCGGAGCGCAAAGCTTTCGCCCGCGGCGATACGTTGCGCGCGCTCGGCCGGTTCGAGCGCGCGGCAGGTACCGGGATAAAGCGGCCCTTCGGGCCCGTGCGGCGCCGCCACCGACCGCGCCATCTCGGCCTTGATCACGGCGCGGGTGCAGAAGCAGGGATAGAGCAGGCCCGCCGCCTGGAGCCGGCCGAGCGCCGCGCGGTAGTCGGCAAAATGCTCCGACTGCACTCGCACCGGTCCGTCCCAGTCGAGGCCGAGCCAGGCAAGATCCTCGGGGATCGCCGCGGCGAATTCCGGCCGGCACCGCATCTGGTCGATATCCTCGAGGCGCAACAGGAAGCGCCCGCCCGCGCGGCGCGCGGCGCGCCAGCCGGTAAGCGCGGAATGTGCATGCCCCAAATGCAGAGAGCCGGTCGGACTCGGCGCGAAGCGGGTGACGATCATCGCGCGAGCTTAACAAGGGACGCGGCATCCTCTAAAGCCAGCGCGAGCCACAGCCAGGAGCGCCCATGTTGCCCTCTCTCACCGGCCCACAGCAGCCCCCCGCCTCCGGCGGCGCGCCGCGCCAGCTCGTCGTCCTGCTGCACGGCGTCGGCGCCGATGGCAGCGACCTCATCGGCCTTGCGCCTTATTGGGCGGAACTGCTGCCCGACGCGGAGTTCCTGTCGCCCGATGCGCCCTTTCCCTGCGACATGGCGCCGTTCGGCCGGCAATGGTTCAGCCTGCAGGACCGCTCGCCCGCCGCCATTCTGGCCGGCGTGCGGGCGACGGCGCCGATTCTCGACGCCTTCCTCGATGACGCGCTGGCGGCGCGCGGCCTCGACGATCGCAGCCTGGCGCTGGTGGGATTCTCGCAAGGCACGATGATGTCGCTCTATGTCGGGCTGCGGCGCGCGACGGCGCCGGCGGGGATCATCGGCTATTCAGGCGCGCTGATCGGC
>JASHUO010000061.1 GCA_030039975.1 Alphaproteobacteria bacterium | reverse complement strand
CCGCGACCACGGCAAGATCGGCGATGTCGCCATCGGGCACCGGCTGCTTGATGCCGGAAAGGCGATCCTGCGCGACGCTGCTGGTAATCCGCGTGCCCGTGCCTTCGGCGATCGCCAGCGTGCCGATGGCCGCGCCCGAAGCGAGCTTCGGCAGGTAGCGCTGCTGTTGCGCCGGGCTGCCGGCGACGAGGATCGCCTCGGCGGCGAGATAGGCGGTCGAGGCAAAAGGCACCGGCGCCAGCGCCGCTCCCAGCTCTTCGGCCAGCACGCAAAGGCCGAGATGGCCCAAGCCGGCGCCGCCGAACTCTTCGGGGATGGCGGCGCCGATCCAGCCCATTTCGGCGATCTCGCGCCAGAGCGTCGGGTCGTACCCCGAATTCCCGTCGAGCACGCGGCGCGCGGCGGCAAGCGCGTTGCGCTCGCTCAGGAAGCGCTTTGCCTCCTCGCGCAGCTGCTTCAGCTCGTCGGAGAAATCGAAGTTCATCTCAGTACTGCACGCGCTGCGTGATGGCGCCGTCGACGATCAGATTGGCGCCGGTGATGAAGCTCGCGCGCGGGCTTGCCAGGAACACGGCGGCGTCCGCCACCTCTTCGGGCTTGCCCATGCGGCCGGTGGGGTTGCGCGCCATCGCCGCCTTGAACAGCTCGGGCTGCTTCTCCTCGCGCATGTTCCAGACGCCGCCCTTGAAGTAGATCGTGCCGGGCGAGACCATGTTGACCCGCACATGCTTGCGCGCGTAATTCTGCGCCGTCGATTTCATATACGGCACCAGCGCCGCCTTCACCGCATTGTAAGGCCGCGTCGGGCCGCTCACCTCGACCGCGGCCACCGAGCCGATGATGACGACGGCGCCCGCTTCTGATTTCTGCAACAGCGGCAGCGCCGCCTCGACCCCCGCCACCGTGCCCATCACGTCGACATCGAAGCTCTTGCGCCAGCTCGCCTCGTCGGCCGCCACGGCGAGCGCGCTGACATTGGCGATGAAGATGTCGAGCCCGCCCAGCGCCTCCGCCGCTTCGGCAACCCAGGCGCGCTGCGCCGCCGTGTCGGCAACATCGACCGGACTGCCCCAGGCCTTGACGCCTTTGCGCGCCAGCGCCGCCACCGTTTCGTCGATCTGGCCTTGGTTGCGGGCACAGATCGCGACATCGGCACCCTCTTCGGCCAGCAGCTCGGCAATGGCGCGGCCGATGCCGCGCGTGCCGCCGGTGACGATCGCCTTTTTTCCTTTCAGCTTCAGATCCACCTTGCTCTCCCTTCAGCGTCCCTGCCAGCGCGGCTTGCGCTTTTCGGCGAAAGCCTTCGGGCCTTCGACGCGATCCTCGCTCCGGGTCAGCGCGACCACCGCCGGGTATTCGCGCTGCGCCTGATAGGCGGCGGCAATGCCGCCGGCGGTGTCGAGGCTGCGATAGACCGTCTCCTTTGAGGCGCGGATCGACATCGGCGAGCATTCGAGGATCTGCTCCGCCCAGCGCCGCGCGCCGGCGAGCGCCTGGCCTTCCGGCACGACCTCGTTGACAAAGCCCAGCGCCAAGCCTTCGCGCGCCGAGACGCGCCGACCGGTGAGGATCATCCCCATCGCCTGCTTCAACGGGATCATCCGCGGCAGGCGATGCAGCCCGCCGGCGAGCGCGGCCAAGCCGACGCGCGGCTCGGGCAGCGCGAACACGGCGTTCTCCGCCGCGATGATCAGGTCGCAGGCGAGCGCGATCTCGAAACCGCCGCCCATGGCGACGCCATTCACCGCGGCGATCACCGGCTTGACGAGATCGAAGCGCTGGGTGATGCCGGCGAAGCCCGAAGGCGGGTGGCCGGTGGGATTGCCCGCCGCCTGGTATTTGAGGTCGTTGCCGGCCGAGAACGCCTTGTCGCCGGCGCCGGTGACGATGGCGATCCAAAGCTCGGGATCGGCGGCGAAATCATTGAAGACCTGGTCGAGCTCGAAATGCGCCGGACGGTGCAGCGCGTTCATCACCTCGGGCCGGTTAAGGGTGACGATGAGAAGCCGCCCGTCGCGCTCGATACGGCAGAACTGATGATCGGCCAAGCTCTCCTCCCATGCCGGTTGGACCGGCCTTGTTCCCGCCAGTCTGCCCGACCGGCAGCGCCGGCGCAAATGTCGCTCGCGCGTTCACGGAGGGAGTGCTGCAGCGCTGATGTGGGTCAGTCGTTTTCGAGCGTATAGCGGAGCCAAACGGCGCCGCCCTCCAGCACCTGGCTCTGCGCCAGAGTCATCGAGCGGAGCGGCGCGGCACCGGCATTTTCATCGCCGGAGTCGAAGACGCTGGGCGCGCCTTTGGCGCCATCGACCGCCGGACAGATCGCCAGGCTGATCTCGTCGATCAAGCCGGCGCGAAGAAAGGCACCATTGGCGCCGCCGCCGCCCTCGACCAGCAAGCGCTTGATCCCAAGCTCGCGATTGAGCATCTCGAGCGCGAGCCGGAGATCGAGATCCCGCTCGCCGGCGAAGATGTAGGAGACACCGTCGCCACGCAGTCCGGCCAGATGCGCGTCGGAAACCCGCTCGGTCAAGACGGCAATGATCGGATCGCCGCCGATATCCGCGCGTCCCCAGGCGATCTTGCCCTGCGCGTCGAGCACGACCCCGTAAGCGGCCGCGTCACGCCGCGCGAACCAGGAGTCCCTGGGATAGGTGCGGTCCGCGCGGGCGGGGTAGCGAGCGGCCTTCGCGAACTCCTGCCCCGTCACCCGGCCGACGAGCCACGCGTCGCCGGCGATTTGATCGTGCAGGCGCTCGAAAAGCCCCGCCGATTGGCTGCCTTTGGGACGCCATCGGCTCGCTAGGATCCGACCGTCAATGCTCGCGACCATGTGGCAGATCACATGCGGTTTCATCGCCGTCTCCT
>JASHUO010000644.1 GCA_030039975.1 Alphaproteobacteria bacterium | reverse complement strand
CTTTGAGCGCCGTGGCTCTGCCTGCATCGCCACAGTTTCGAGCTGACGCGCATCGGCGGTCGGCCGACCTCCGGCGTGATCAAGGATGTGGTGATGCTGGGCGGGTTTCAGGAGGTCGAGTTTGTTTTCGTCGCCGACAATCCGGGGCTGACGCTCTTCCACTGTCATCAGCAGCTGCACATGGATTTCGGCTTCATGGCGCTCTTCAACTACGTCTAGCGCCGGTCTGTCTCGACGGAGCGCTTGCGCCGCGCGGCTCGCGCTGCCATGACTATGTCGGCAGGGGGGAAGCAACATGACCACAATCAGCCTGCAAGACCGGATCAACCGCTATGGCATCGATCCTGCCTGGCTCGCCCGGCGGCAAGAGGAGATCATCGATCCCGGCTTGCCGATCTGCGATCCGCATCACCATCTCTGGGATTTCCCGACCAACCGCTACCTGCTGCCTGAGCTGCTCGCCGATACCGGCAGCGGGCACAACATCGAGCGTTCGGTGTTCATCGAATGCACCGCCTTTTATCGCGCGGGCGGGCCTTCTGAGCTGCGGGTGGCGGGCGAGACCGAGTTCGTCAACGGCGTGGCGGCGATGGCGGCGAGCGGGCGCTATGGCAAGCTCGCGGCCTGTGCCGGCATCGTGGGTTATGCCGATCTCACGCTCGGCGCCGCGGTGGAGCGGGTGCTGGCGGCGCATGTGGCCGCCGGCAACGGACGCTTCCGCGGCATTCGCCATGCGGCCGGCTGGGACGCGAGCGAAGCGGTGCAGAACAGCCACACGCAGCCGCCGCCGGAGCTGTTTCGCCGTGCCGATTTCCGCCAGGGCTTCGCCAAGCTGCGCCAGTTCGGCCTCAGCTTCGACACCTGGCTCTATCATCCGCAGCTCGGCGACGTCGCCGACCTCGCCCGCGCCTTTCCGGCGCAGCCGATGGTGCTCGACCATGTCGGTGGTCCGCTCGGCATCGGGCCTTATGCCGGACAGCGGGACGAGGTCTTTGCCGCCTGGCGCAGCGCCATCCGCACGCTTGCCGGCTGCCCCAACCTGCATGTGAAGCTGGGCGGGCTCGGCATGAAGATCTGCGGCTTTGAATTCCACAAGCGCGAGGAGCCGCCGGGCTCGGAGGAGCTCGCCGCGCTGTGGCGGCCCTATATCGAGACCTGCATCGAGGCGTTCGGTCCCGAGCGCTGCATGTTCGAGAGCAATTTCCCCGTCGACAAGGTGTCCTGCAGCTACGCCGTGCTGTGGAACGCCTTCAAGCGCCTGGCGACGGGCGCCTCGCCGGAGGAGAAATCACTGCTCTTCCGCGACACGGCGACGCGTTTCTACCGCCTCGAGGCGGCCGACGCATAGGCAACACCGCCGCACCAGGAAACCGTGCCGCCAATCAGCAGGAGGCGATCCGTGCCCGTGACGAGCGACATCGATGCGACCAGTCCAAAGTATCTCAGGGACAAGTACGCGATTATCGGCGTCGGCGAGACGCCGTATCTGCGCGGCTCGGGCAAAACGACGCGCGCGCTCGCCACGATTGCGGTGCGGAACGCGATCTCCGACGCGGGCCTCAAGCCCGCAGATGTCGACGGCATGTTGTCCTACCAATCCGGCGATTCCACCTTCTCGCCCTTTGTCGCCGGCGATCTCGGCATCCGTCTCAACTTTTACATGGACGTGTTCGGCGGTGGATCCTCGACCGAGGCGCTGGTCGGGATGGCGATCGGGCTCATCGAAGCTGGCATGTGCAAGGTGGTGGCGATCTTCCGGGCCATGAACGGCTACTCCCAAGTCCGGATCGGCGGCACCGGTGCCCGCGCTGCGGCGCCGATCTCCGGCGACATGCTGCACAACCGCGCCTATGGCTGGCAGAGCGCCGGACAGAGTTTCAGCCCGACCTTCATGCGCCACATGTACGACTATGGGACACGTCCCGAACAGGTGGCTGCCGTCAAGGCGATTCACAGCGAGCACGCCTCGAACAATCCAAAAGCCTACTACAAGGAGCGCGTGACGGTCGCCGATGTGCTCGCGAGCCGCATCATCTGCAAACCCCTTCACCTCCTCGATTGCTGCGTCGAGACGGATAACGGCAATGCGATCATCGTGACGAGCGCCGACCGCGCCCGCGACTGCCGACACCCGCTGGTTCTGATCCGCGGCGTGGTCGGAAGATGCAACAAACCGCGCCTTGACATGCATTACCAGCACGGACCGATCTCGACGGTCGCCGGCCGCTACGCGCGCGACATCCTGTGGCCCAACTCGGGCGTCGGCCCGGAAGACATCGACGTCACCGGCTCCTATGACGCCTTTACCTTCACGACGATGCTGCAGCTCGAGGATTACGGCTTCTGCAAGAAGGGCGAAGGCGGCGATTACGTCAGCGACGGCACTATTCGGCTCGGCGGCAGGCGTCCCAACAATACCAGCGGCGGCCATCTCTGTGAGGGATACACCCACGGCATCAACATGGTGATCGAGAATGTCCGCCAGCTCCGCCACGACGCGGACGATTCCTGCCCGACAGGACCGGACGGCCGGCGGCAGCACACCTTCGACTACCGCGAGGGCGGCTGTCGTCAGGTCAAAAATGTCGAGGTGACCGCCAATCTCGGCTGGGCCATGCCGGCGACCGGTTCGGCCATGGTCATGCGGCGCGGGTGAGGGGGAGGAAAATGGCAATCAAAGCTCAATACCTCGGCATGCCGCTCGATATCAGCGAGCTCGACACCGAGAATTTGGAGTATTTCCGTTATTGCGCCGCACACGATTTCCGGCTTCAGGCCTGCACCAGCTGCGGGCTCTTGCGTTATCCACCGACCACCGCGTGCCCCTGGTGTGCCAATCCAGAGGCGCGCTGGACCCCGGTCGAGGGGCGCGGCACGGTGCATTCCTACACCGAGATCCATCATGCGATCCAACCGGCCTTCCGCGACCACGTTCCCTATCTCGTATTGCTCGTCGACCTCGACACGCAGAAAGGCGCGCCCACCGCCGAGGAAGCGTTGCGCGTCGTCGGCAATCTGACCACCACGGATGGCGTGCTCGCGCCGCCGGAGCTCGTGCGCAAAATCGGCATCGGCACTCGCATGCGCATGGTGTTCGCCGATGTTGCTCC
>JASHUO010000643.1 GCA_030039975.1 Alphaproteobacteria bacterium | reverse complement strand
TTGCGCCCAAGAGAGGAGGATCGATGAGCTCCGCCAAAGTGATTCAGGGGTATTTCCGCGGCGGCCGGCCGCGCTTCATCGGGGGGATGCAGCGCCAGGCCGTGCAGCCGCAGATGCAGAGCACTGCAGCGCCCTTGCCTGGCACGCTCCAGCAGATCGGCAACGGGGGCGTCAGTCGGCCGCTGCCGGAGCCGCTGCAGAAGAAAATGGAAACGCTTTTCGGCATGAGCTTCGATGACGTGCGCGTTCACGTCGGACCGGAAGCCCCCTCGATCGGCGCACTCGCCTTCACCAAGGGTTCCGACATCTATTTCGCGCCTGGGCAATACGATCCGGCGAGCTCGCGCGGGCAGCAGCTCATCGGCCACGAGCTGGCCCATGTCGTTCAGCAGCGGCAGGGCAGGGTGCAAAATCCGCTCGGCGGCGGCGTGGCCGTGGTGCAGGATCCCGCCCTCGAAGCCGAAGCCGACGCCATGGGCCGGCGTGCGGCGATGCTGCCGCCGCGAAGCGGCTGAACCCCGACATGACGTTGCACGCCCTCGAGCGCGGCTGGAAGCATTTCAGCCGCAATATCTCCAAGCCCTTCACCGGCGCCAATGTCGACAATCTGCGCGCGCTCGACAAGCTGCTGCGCGAGATCGAGCAGCAAGGCTATGACGCGACGCCGGAGCGGCTGAACCCGAGCCAGAACCCGCAGAAATTCAGCTACGGCAAGTTCGACTTCACCTGGCTCACCGCGCTCTCCGATGATGAATTCCGCGCCATGCACAATGGCTGGCGGCTGGTGCTGCAAGTCGCGCTCCGCGGCGGCGGAGCGGGGACCGGACGCATCGCTTTGGCGGATCGGCAGCGCCTCGTCGACGGCCCAGGCACGCCGCAGATGTGGAAGGATCTGCAGGCGATCAAGGACCGTTACCGCACGCTGGCCAAGGAGAAGGTCAAGGGCTTCGTCGGCGCCAGCGTCGAAAAGCTGAAAGCACTGGCGACGAAGCTCGATGACGCCATCCATCAAAGCCCGGTTTTCGGCGTCTATGCCAGCTACTACAGCACCGCCTCGGCGATCTACGAGCGCGCGCAGGATGACGGCGCCGCCAACGACATGCAGCGCAAGATTCTGGCGGCCGGCGGCCTCTACAAGCTCATCAAGTCGGGGGTTACCCTCGGCCGCACCATTGCCACCTTCGGTGCCGATTTCAGCGCCGTGAAATCGGTCGTCCAGAGCTCGTTCGGGGCGCTCAATTCGCTGGGCGGGCTGCTCGGCGGGCTCATCGATCTCGCGCGCGGCCGCGAAGCCGATTACCGCCGCTTGACCGCCCGGCTTGGCGTGGAGCAGGGAGTGGACCGGCTGATCCGGCGATTGCGCGACAAGGATCAGGAAGCGCTGGGCGAGCAGCTCGACCGCGGCGCCCATCGCCTGCAGCGCGGCGCCGACCTCACCGAAGAGACGCTGGTGACGCTCGGCCGCGAGATCCGCCACGCGAAGTTCTGGATGGACACCTTCGTCAAGGATCTCGCCGAGATCAAACGCGAGCTCGCGGAGCCGCCCTTCATCAGCGAGCTCAAGGACCGGCTCGCCTCGCTGCGCCGCGGCGATGACGAGGATGCGGGCGTGATCAAGCCATCGGAGCTGCTCAAGGTCGAAGTCGCCGAGCGCAATACCCGTGCGGCGCTCCTGCACCGCGCCAATGAAGCGGAGCTGCAGTATCGGCGTTTCTCCGAGATGCTCGGCAACGAGCTGAAGAAGATGCAGGAGTATCTCGCCGCCGTCGAAACCCGCCGCAGCCTTGCTGGCCAGCAGCTCGGCGCCGTCGGCGCCGGCCAGCAATTCGACACGGCGCGCAGCCTTGCCCGGCAGGCGGCGAGCTTCGACCGCAGCCGGCTGCGCCCGGCCGGTCCGCCTCCGCCCCGGCCGGCGCCAGCGCCCGACGCGTTGCGGGATGCGCTCGCCGCACGGCGCCGAGCCATCGCCGGCGACGACGATGTTTGAGCAGCGGCCGTGAGCACTGGCGACAAGAAACCGACGCGCCCTCGCGCGGCAGGCCGGCAGAGCGGCGCCTATCCGCGCGTGAGCGCGAGCTTGAGCGTCGATCTTGCGGCGGAAGATCGCCGCGCCGGCACCGCGCTTCGCTCCGGCGCGATCGGCGGCTGCCTGCCTCCGGAGCCGGGGAAGCAGCGAATGCTGCGGCGCAACCCGGGCGAGCTGGGCCCGGCAAGCGAGCCGCGTGCGAAGGCGCCGCGCAAGGCGCCCGGGGCCGCAGCGTCGACTGCCGGCGAAGACTCGCGCGCTGCAATGCCGGCGGGTGCTGCGAACGGCGCCAGTGGAGCGGAGCGCCGCAAGCTTGTCGCGACGCTGCCGCCGGCGCCCTTGTCGGGCGTCGCCGGGCTGCCCGGATTGAGCGTCTTCCTGGGCGAGCTTGGCAGCCCGGCAAAGGGAGAGGCCGCGACGCCCGCCGGGCGGCCGGCGGCTTCGCTGTTGGCGCGCGGGCTGCGTGCCGTGCCGAGCCTCGCCGATGTCAGCATCTCCATCGGCGGCGATCCCACCCGCAACCGCGGCTCGAGCCGTCTGGCAGCGCCCTTCCGCGCGCTCTTGCGCAAACGCGACAGTCGCGTGACGGCCGCTCCGCCCGCAAACCGCCCCGCGGCGATCTCCACCCCGGACGTGCCGAGCGAAACGCCAGCCGTAGCGGCGCCTCGGCGCGCGCTCGTCGAGTCGGCGCATCTCGGCACCGCCTTGTCGTCGCAACCGAGTCGGCTGCGCCGCGCTTCGCGCTATATCGTCAACGGCATCCTCGACGTCACCATCCGCCGCTTTCGCGCCGGCACCGTTCGCGGCGGCAATCCCCGACGCGGCTGAAAGCGCGGATATTCGATACGGGTCTTGGTGCTCGGCATGCTAAGCTGCGGCGCGGCCGAAGTGCCGCCGGGAAACGCTCACCTTAGCCATGTCCGACGTCAAAGCGCTCATTTCCAAACTCAACCCGACCTGCAAACGCGCTCTCGAATCCGCAGCTGAGCTGTGCCTGGCACAGACCCATTTCTCGGTCGAGATCGAGCATTTCCTGTTGAAGCTGGTGGAGAAGCCGGACAGCGATCTGCCGCGCGCCTTGCGCTATTACGAGATCGATGCCGGTGCCGTCGCCCAGCAGCTCGGCGCCGCCATCGAGAAGCTGAAGCGCGGCAACAGCCGCACGCCGAGCCTGTCGCCGCATCTGCTGGCATTGTTCGAGGGGGCCTGGGTTACGAGCTCGCTGCGCCTTGGCCAACCGGCGATCCGGTCCGGCGCCGTGCTGCACGCGCTGCTCGAAGACGATGCGCTGCGCGCGCTGCTGCTCGAAGCGGTGCCGCTTCTCGCTATGGTGCCGCGCGGCCGGCTGGCGGAGGATCTGCCCGAGCTGGT
>JASHUO010000642.1 GCA_030039975.1 Alphaproteobacteria bacterium | reverse complement strand
CCTGATACCCCGGCTGGAACTCGTAATAGGGACGCACCGCGCCTTCATAGCTCCAGTTGTTGAGTTGGCTCTCTGGAGCAAAACCGCCACCCACCAGCGGGACGGCCTCATAGTCCTCGCGCCGCGCCGTTGCGGTGAGATCATACCCGATGCGCAGGCGGTATTGGGAGAAGCCGACGGTCGCGTTTTCGTCGTTGTAGAAGAGTGGTGCCGCCGCGGCGCCCGGCACCTGCGGCGCGCCGATGTCGATATGCGAGCGCTCGGCGCGGAGATCGCCGGTGAAATAGTGGGTGTTGTCGACATCGAGCCGGCCGTTGAGGTCGCCATACCCGTTGTCGCTGTTCAGATTGGTGTTGTTGCTGTAACGGAAAAAGGAGCCGCCGGCGCTCAGATTGATGGCGTTCTGCGGCAGGTTCGACTTCAGGTCGAAGCTCGGCGCCAGCACCGTGATGAAGGCGCTCTTCGTATTCGTGTTGGTAGCGAAGATGTTGTCGTTCCAGGCTTCATCCAGCTCGGCCCGCGGAAAGAAGAAGAAATCGCCAACTTGCACCCCCAGCGGGTCGACCTCGGGTCTATCCCGCTGGGTCACCGACATGGTCTGCGCCAGGAAGCCGCCTTGCGGCGTCGCCGGCACCGATGGCCCCTGCGGCAAAGGCGGCACCGGCACGATCGGCTCGCTGAACACATCGAGCTGAGCTTCCGCCGAGCCCGACGCCAGCGCCAACCCCAGCGCCGCCGCGCTTGCTACTACAAATAGATGCATCCCCCTATGCATGTCACCACTCACATTTTAAGGGCCCTATCGGCTTTGCTACCCGCAGCCGAGCAAAGCGGCAAGTGTTTACAACAACTTCGCGGTCGATCCTCGGCCGATGTTACCCAATTACCACAGAGCCGACCCGGAACCCTGTCAGCGGGCCAGCCAATAGACGAGAACCCCCGGTACCGCCCAGCACATCGTTGCAGCACCCAGGATCAGGAAGAGCCGCAGGCGCCGCGACCAGGGCAGCTCGTCGGCCCCGCGTTCGACGTCGAGGACTGGCATTTCCCCCCGCGGCGCTCTCTCGAGCCTGCGTGCGTTTTGCACGACCGCCTCCCGCTCCCATCATCACGACCGCGGCTCCGACCACGGTCGGCCCGATGCCCTCCCAGGCCCCGCCATTTTTGGCGGTTTCGTTAACCTTACGCAACCTCGAACCTCGGCGATATCACCCTTTGTGGCGATAGGGTTCAGCCGGCCAGCTTCTTCCGCAACAGCTCGTTGAGCAGCGCCGGGTTCGCCTTGCCCTGGGTCGCCTTCATCACCTGGCCCACGAAGAAGCCGAAAAGTTTCTCCTTTCCAGCACGGTATTCCGCGACCTTGTCGCCCTGAGCCGCGAGCACGGCAGCGATGGCGCTCTCGATCGCACCGCTATCGGTGACCTGCTTCAGCCCGCGCTCCTCAACCAGGAAGGCGGCGCCCTTACCGGTCTCGATCATCGCCGCGAACACCTCTTTGGCGAGGCGCCCGGAAACCGTGCCGTCGATGACGAGGTCGACCAGCTCGCCCAGCCCCGCCGCCGAGACCGGCGAGCCCTCGATGCCGAGGCCGAGCCGGTTCAAGGCGCCGTAGAGCTCGACCATGACCCAGTTGGCGGCAAGCTTCGCATCGCGGCCGCGCGCCACCGCTTCGAAGTAATCCGCGCTCGCCTGCTCGGCGACGAGCACGCCGGCATCGTCCGGCGAGAGCCTGTATTGCTCGATGAAGCGCGCCTTCTTGGCATCAGGCAGCTCCGGCAGCGACCGCTTCAGCGCTTCGACCCAGTTCGCGTCGAGCCGCAACGGCAACAGATCGGGATCGGGGAAATAGCGGTAGTCATGCGCATGCTCCTTGGAGCGCATCGGCCGGGTGATCCCCTTGCCGGCATCGAAAAGCCGCGTCTCCTGCTCGACGGCGCCGCCCTCTTCGAGGAGCTCGACCTGGCGCCGCGCCTCGTGTTCGATCGCCTGCATGACATAGCGGATCGAATTGACGTTCTTGATCTCGCAGCGCGTGCCCAGCGGCGCGCCCGGCCGGCGGACCGAGACATTGCAGTCGCAGCGCAAGCTGCCCTCTTCCATGTTGCCGTCGCAGGTGCCGAGATAGCGCAAGATCGAGCGCAGCTTGCGCAGATACGCACCCGCCTCCTCCGCGCTGCGCAGATCCGGCTCCGAAACGATCTCCATCAGCGCGACGCCAGCGCGATTGAGATCGACATAGGTCAGCGTGGCGTGCTGGTCGTGCAGGCTCTTGCCGGCATCCTGCTCGAGATGGAGCCGGGTGATGCCGATGTCGCGCGTCGAGCCGTCGGCGAGGTCGAGCCTGATCTTGCCTTTGCCGACGATCGGGCGCGTGTATTGCGAGATCTGATAGCCCGCCGGCAGATCCGCATAGAAATAGTTCTTGCGGTCGAAGACGGAGACGAGGTTGATCTCGGCGTTGATGCCGAGGCCGGTCTTCACCGCCTGCTCGACGCAATAGCGGTTGATCACCGGCAGCATGCCGGGAAAGGCCGCATCGATGGGCGATACCTGCGTGTTCGGCTCGGCACCGAAATCGGTCGCGGCGCCGGAGAAGAGTTTCGCTTTCGAAATGACCTGGGCGTGGACCTCGAGGCCGATCACCACTTCCCAGTCGCCGCTGCTGCCGCGGATGACCGCCATCATCCGCCTCCCGCGAGAAAGGCGGGCTTCGCCGTGAAGCCTGCCGCTGTCTCGATGATCTCGGCGACGCGCAGCACCGTCGCCTCGTCGAAGGCGCGGCCGATCACCTGCAGCCCGAGCGGCAGCCCGTCCGCCGCGAGGCCCGCCGGCACCGAGATGCCGGGCAGACCCGCCAGGTTCACCGGCACGGTGAAGACGTCATTCAAATACATGGCGATCGGATCGTCCTGCTTCTCGCCGATGGCGAAAGCGGCCGATGGCGCCGTCGGCGTCAGCAGCACGTCGCAGCGCTGAAAGGCCGCGCCGAAATCGCGTGCGACCAATGTCCGCACCTGCTGCGCCTTGAGGTAGTAGGCGTCGTAATAGCCGGCGGACAGGACATAGGTCCCGATGAGGACGCGCCGGCGCACCTCGGCGCCGAAGCCGGCGGCGCGGGTGTTCTCGTACATCTCGTCGAGCGAGCCGCCGGGAACGCGCAGACCAAAGCGCACGCCGTCATAGCGCGCGAGGTTCGATGACGCTTCCGCCGGCGCGATGATGTAATAGGCGGGGAGCGCATATTTCGTCATCGGCAGGCTGATCTCGACCGGCTCGGCGCCGGCGGCCTTGACCCAGTCGATACCGCGCTGCCAGAGCGCCTCGATCTCCGCCGGCATGCCGTCGAGCCGGTACTCGTGCGGTACGCCGATCTTGAGGCCGCGAATATCGCCGGTGAGCGCCGCTTCGAAATCGGGCACCGGCACCGGCGCCGAGGTCGAATCCTTGGGATCGTGCCCCGCCATCGCCCCGAGCATGATCGCGGCATCGCGCACGCTCCGCGTCATCGGCCCCGCCTGGTCGAGCGACGAGGCGAAGGCGACGATGCCCCAGCGCGAGCAGCGGCCATAGGTCGGCTTCATGCCGACGATGCCGCAGAAGCTCGCCGGCTGACGGATCGAGCCGCCCGTGTCGGTGCCGGTGGCGGCGATCGCGGCGCGCGCAGCGACCGCCGCGGCCGAGCCGCCCGAGGACCCGCCCGGTACCAGCGGCCGGTTGTCGCCGCGCCGCCGCCATGGGTTTTCGACCGCGCCATGCGCACAAGTGACGTTGGACGAGCCCATCGCGAACTCGTCCATGTTGGCCTTGCCCAGCATCACCGCGCCGGCCGCCCAGAGCTTGGCGGTGACCGTCGATTCATAGGGCGGCTTGAAGCCGTCGAGGATACGCGAGCCCGCCGTGGTGAGCACGCCCTCGGTGCAGAAGAGATCCTTGATGGCGAGCGGTATGCCTTCCATCGCCCGCGCCTCACCGCGCTGCAGCCTCTGGTCTGCGGCATCCGCCATGGCGAGCGCACGCTCCGGCGTCTCGGCGAGAAAGGCGTTGAGCGGGCGCGCCGCCGCCACGGCCGCGATATGCGCCTCCGCCAGCTCGCGCGCCGAGAACTGGCGGCCACGCAGCCCGGCGCGCGCCTCGGCGATGGTGAGCTGGGTCAGCGCGCTCATCTATTCCACAACCTTGGGCACGGTGAAGAAGCCGCCCGCTGAATCGGGGGCGTTGGCGAGGATCTTCTCGCGGCAGCCGCCATCGGTGACTTCGTCGTTGCGCATCGGCAGCTCCATCGCCGCCACGCTCGACATCGGCTCGACGCCGGCGGTATCGACCTCGCCCAGCTGCTCGATCCAGGTGAGGATCGTTGACAGCTCGCCGGCGAGATGCTCCTGCTCCGATGGGGGCAGTTTGATGCGCGCCAGGGTGGCGATCTTCGCCACGGTGGCTTTGTCCAATGCCATGCTGTAGATGTCTCCTCGCCTCACATAACATCGCCCATGGCGATCTGCAACCCCAGCGACCTGAAGCGCTTGATCCGGCAGGGCGAGCGGCTTCTCGGCCTCGATGTCGGCACGAAAACCATCGGCATGGCGCTCAGCGACACGACGCTGCTGGTGGCGACGCCTTTCGACACGATTCGGCGGAGCCGCTTTCGCGACGACGCGGCGCGGCTCAGGGCGGAGATCGTGCGCCACCAGGTCGGCGGCATCGTCGTCGGCCTGCCGGTGAGCCTCGACGGCAGCGAGGGCCCCCGCGCCCAGAGCGTGCGCCAATTTGCCCGCAACCTGCTGGCCGAAATCGATCTGCCGCTCGCCTTCTGGGACGAGCGGCTCTCGACCGCCGCGGTCGAGCGCGAAATGATCGCCGCCGACCTCTCGAGGAAGCGCCGCGCCGAGATTATCGACAAGGTCGCCGCCGCCTACATCCTGCAAGGCCTGCTCGACCGCATCGGCCGGGACGATCCATCTGTTTGAGGCGGCGCCCCACCTCACCCACCCGCTGCGCGGGTCCCCCCTCTCCGCCCCTTGAGGGGCGGAGAGGGTTGGGGTGAGGTGGGGGAGTCACAGCATTGCGCTAATCTGCGTTACCCGCGCCGCGCGACATAGCCATAGGCGGCGTTGCTGCGCCGCGGCTGGTCGAACTCGGCATAGCGGATCGCCGAGAAGCGGTCATTCTCGATGCCCGGCATCTCGGCGTGCAGATCGAGCTTGTAGAGCTGCGCCGCGTTGTAGCCGAAGATCGCGCTCTTCACCATGCCGTCGGTGGGGCCGAGGGCGGCAAAGCCGTGCTTCTGCTGCAGGTCTTCGGGGATCTCGATCCGCCGGAACGCCTCGATCTGCCATTGCGGCGAGCCGTACCAGACGGAATCGGTGCCCCACAAGACGTGGTTGAAGCCCAGCCCCTTGACCAGCGTCCCCATCATCGCCGCCGCGAAGCGCGGATTGGTCACGCAGGCGGTGGCGAAAGACGTGCCGATATCCGCATAGACATTGCCGACGCCGTGCTTCTGCGGAATCTCGGCGAGGTCGGTCACCCAGTTGATCCGGCCCGTGCTCTCGAAACGCGCGAGCGCCGCATCGGGCGATTCCTGGAAGGGCTGCAGCGCCGAGTGATAGATCACGAAGGTGATCTGCGGCCAATCCTTCGCCGCCTTGGGCAGATCGTCGACCGTGGCGTATTGCCAGGCGCCGGCGACCGACTTCTCATAATCGGCCGGCAGCAGCCCTTTGTGGATGCAGAGGATCGGGCTGCCGGCCTTCACGATCTTTTCGTAGAAGGGATACATCACCTTCTCATCATCGAGCCGCCACGGGTATTTGGTCGTGGCCGGCTTCAACGGATCGCCGATGGTGTAGCCCTTCCAGCTGTTCGGCTTCACCACGTCGATGCAGCGATCGACCTCCTCCTCCCAGCCCTCTTGCTTCGGCGTCACCACGGCATGGGACATCAGCCGCGTGGTGCCGGCGATGCCGTTCACCATCTTGCGCGCATTATTGATCTGGTCGTTGCTGAGGAACCACCACGCCTTGTCGTCGAAGGGCGCGCCGCTCAGCAGGCCGATCTTGGTGTCGCTGTCGAGATAGACCTCCTTGACGAAATTGTTGAACTTGTAACGCGCCAAAGTCATCGGCGCGTCCTTGGCGATTTCGGGGTTCCAGTGCTCGGCCGCGTATTGCGCGAGGCCCAGGAGCCCGTCCTCATTGTAGTCGTCGCGGACGAAGTGGAGCTGATCGTCGAGGATGAACTGCTTCGCGAGCTGCCGCGCCCGCTCGGTTGCCGCCTCGGGCTCGGCCGCTTCGGCACGCGACACTCGGAACAGCGGTCCAAAGACCTCGTTCATTGCCACAAACGCCGTCGCCATGCCCGCGGCGGTGCGCAGGAATTGGCGGCGATCCGTCCCGAGCCGCCGCGCCTGCGCGTCGGCGAGCTCCTTGATCCGCGCCTCGACCCGCCGCTGATCTGCCGTCTGCGGCAGCGGATTGTACTCGCCGTTCGAGACGACTTGCGTCGGCACCGGC
>JASHUO010000641.1 GCA_030039975.1 Alphaproteobacteria bacterium | reverse complement strand
CCCGCCAGTCGGGCGGCACGGCAGAGCTCGACAGCCGGGTCGGCGCCGGAACGACGATACGGCTCTACATTCCGCGCGCCGAACCGACGGAACGGAGCGAGATGCCCGGCGTCGCACCAGCCTCGCCGCCGCACAAAAGCGCAATTCTCGTCGTCGAAGATCAGGACGGAGTCCGCC
Source organism: Alphaproteobacteria bacterium (assembly GCA_030039975.1). Taxonomy (GTDB): domain Bacteria; phylum Pseudomonadota; class Alphaproteobacteria; order ATCC43930; family CGMCC-115725; genus DAHUYF01. Next base: position 4,212 of record JASHUO010000641.1, on the reverse strand, counting down.
AGATGATGGCGGATTCGCTCGAGGAATGCGGCCACGACGTCAAGACCGCGCGCACCGCCGAAGAAGCCATCGAGGTGCTCGCACGCGACGCAGGGATCCACGTGCTGGTGACCGACATCATCCTGCCCGGCGCCATGAACGGCGCGGAGCTTGTCCGCAAGGCCCGGGAATTGGCGCCGAATGTGAAGGTGCTGACCATCTCGGGAAACGCCAGCGAAGAGACGATCCGCAGCATACACCCCGACGGCTGCGCCTTCCTTCCCAAGCCGTTTCGCGCGAGCGATCTGGCCAAGGCGGTCGGCGAGCTGCTGTAGACGATTGCGGCGGCCCGGGATACGCGCGCAGTGCCGCCCGGCTCATCAGCTCGAATGCGGCGGCGCGGCCCGATCCAGGAGGCCAAAGACTGCGAGGCCGAACGCAAAGCCGCCGAGATGGGCCACCCACGCAATCTGGGCGCCCGCTTCACCAGGCATGCCGGTTTGTCCGGCGATGACCGTTACGATGATCCATAACGCCAGCAACGGCCAGAGACCCGTTCTACGCCCGCCCGCGCCGCGCGACAGCATGCGCAGGACACCGCCGAACAGCCCGCTGATGGCGCCCGATGCTCCGATCACGGGCAATGCCGAAGCGGGATAGGCGGCCCAGTGAGCGCCGGCGGCGGCGACGCCGGACGAGATCGTCAGAGCGAGCATTCGCCAACCGCCGAGGCGGCGCTCCACGCCGGACCCGAAGGCCAACAACGCCAGCATGTTGACGAAGAGGTGGGTGAGATTGGCATGCAGGAATTGATAGCTGATCGGGTCGATGAACGCCGGCCAGCCCCAGCGGCCCGCCGTGTATCGCGCGGGGAAGAAGGCGAAGAGGCGAATGATGCGGTCGTCGGCTTCGTCGGGAAGCACCGTCCGAAACCCATGGACCGCAATGTTGGCGATCAACAGAGCTCCGGTGATCGGCGGGATGTTGAAGATCGGTTGTCGCGCGGAGCGTGCCGGCTGATCGCTCATAATCCCAAGGGCCTCATCGGGCGCATCGACCAATCTAGCGACCCGGTGCCATGCTTGCGAGCCGCGGCAATGCGGGCGGTGGGGCGGCGCTAGCGAACGCCGCCTTGGCTCAATAGGCGGAGATACCGCCTTCGGCCGGGATCGCCGCGCCGTTCACCATGCGCGATTCGTCGGAAGCGAGGAACAGCGCGACCTGCGCGATGTCCTCCGGCTGGCCGACACCGAAGGGGTAGCGCTCGGTCATATTGTCGATCCCGCCAAAACGAATTTGGTTGCCGTCGATGAAGCGGCTCTTGACCCGTTCGGTCAGCACGACACCGGGGCAAATGGCATTGACGCGAACGCCCTTGGGAGAGTAGGCGCCGGCGAGGGCCCGCGTGAAGGAGATCAAGCCGCCCTTCGCCATGATGTAGACATGCGCGAGGTGGTTGCCGCGAAGCGCGACCACCGAGGAGAAGTTGACGACGCTCCCCTTGCCCTGCTCGACCATCACCGGAATGACGTGCCGGCAGCACAGGAAGGGTCCCTTCAAGTCGAGGCTCATGGTGTGGTCCCAAACCGAAAGCTCGACTTCGGTCACGTGCCGGTCCTCGCGCAGAGAGCCGCCGGCGCAATTCAGCAACACGTCGATGCGGCCAAAGGCAGCTTTCGCCTGCCGCACCATCTGCTTGACGCTGGCTTCGTCGGTCACGTCGGTGCGCAGGAAGCGCGCGCCGGCGCCGGCCTCGCGCGCGCTCGCCTCGCCCAGCGCCTCGTCGATCTCCGCCACCACCACCTTGGCGCCCTCGGCGGCGAACAGCTCGGCCGATGCCCGGCCGATGCCGGAGCCGGCGCCGGTGATCACTGCGACCTTGTCCGCGAGACGATTCATCCGTTCCTCCCTTGCATAATCCCTGCGAATCAGCGGGTCCGCGGCCGCCCATCGGCGGGTCGACGTTGCGCCCGGCAGCTTTGCGGTTAAAGCTAGCGTGAAACAACGGCGTGAGGAAACTATGGCTGATCAGCAAACGGTGCTCGTCACCGGCGGCGCTTCCGGCATCGGCCTCGCCATCGTGAAGGCCGTGCTTGCGGAGGGCTGGCGGGCCTTCGTCGCGGATGTAAACCAAACCAGCCTCGACCGGAGCCGGGACGCTCTCGGGGAAGCGGGCGGCAAAGTACGGTTCGCTGCGCTGAACGTCACGGACGAGGCGGCGGTCACGCAATGCATCGCGGCCTGCGAAGACGAATTCGGCGCGCTGACGGGACTCGTCAACTCCGCCGGTATCGCCAAGGCCGCGCCGGCGCTCGACACGACGGCCGAGATGTTCCGCAGCATGCTCGAGGTCAACCTCATCGGCAGCTTCGTGGTCGCGCGCGAAGCCGCCAAAAGGATGCAGCAGCGCGGCGCCGGCTCGATCGTCAACATCGCCTCCGTGTCGGGTATCTTGGGAAACGAAGGCCGCATCGCCTACGGCGCCACGAAGGGAGGCGTCATCGTCGTGACCCAGGTCATGGCCGTCGAGCTCGCCGGCGCTGGAATTCGCGTCAACGCCATCGCACCGGGTCCGGTCGAGACCCCACTGGTCCAACAGGTGCATACGCCGGAGGCGCGGGCCGCCTGGATCTCAACCATCCCTCAACGGCGCTACGCCTCTGCGGACGACATCGCGGGAGCGGCGGTGTTCCTGCTCGACGGCCGCAAATCGGGCTACGTCACCGGGCAAACCCTCTGCGTCGATGGCGGCTTCACCATCGCCGGCATCATGACGAGCGCCTCCGCCTAGACCTTCGACGCGAGCAGATCGCCGAGATGCTTGTCGATCTGGCCGAGCGCGTCGCGGTCCGCGCCGAAAAGGGCAAGGTGTCCGTCGATGGTCTCGATCGGCCGGAACTCGGCGTTCGGAATGAGCCGCCATTCGGCTTCGCAGTCTGCCGGCCGGAAGAACATGTCCGACGACATCGGCATCACGAAGGTCTTGGCACTGATCCGCCGCAGCGCCTCCCGCAGATCGCCGCCGGTGTGCCGGCTGACATCGCCGCGCTGCCACTTCCACGCCATGCACAAGAGGTCGTTCGGATCCATGGGCGCGAAATACGTGTACATGAAGTTGATGATAAAGTCGTCGAGCGACGAGAAGCCCAGCGCTTTGTGCCGGTTCCGCTGGAAGAACTCGGTGCTCCACCCCATCACCGCCCACATCTTGGCGTGGCGCAGCAGCCCTTCGCGGACCTCAGCCGGCGAGGCGTAGAACCCGCCTTTGAACCCAGGATCCGAGGTGATTGCGTCCACCAGCGTCTCGGTGAAAAGAAAATCATGGACGGTATTCTTCGCCGTTCCAGCCAGCGGCGCGGCCCGCTTCACCATCTCCGGATAACGCACCGCCCATTCATAGGTCTGCTGCGCGCCCATTGAGCCGCCGACCACCAGCGCCAGGCTCTTGAGGCCGAACTTCTCGGTGACGAGCTTGTGCTGCGCGCGAACGTCGTCGCCGATGCGCACGCGGGGAAAGTTTCCCATCCCGGCGGGCGCCGGGGTGTTGTGCGGCGAGCTCGAAAGGCCGCTGCCGATCTGGTTGACCACGACGATGAAATACTTGCCGGGATCGAGCGCCCGGCCGGGGCCGATGAAAACCTGCTCGATGATCTTGTTCGTGCCGGAGTACCAGGTCGGCACCAGAATGGCATTGCCGCCGTCGGGATCGAGCTTGCCGAAGGTCGCATAGGCCAGACGGCATTTTCGGATGGTTCCGCCTTCCTCGAGCGCCAGGTCGCCGATATCGTGCACTTCGTAAGGGCCGTGCAGCTCCTGACCGTAATAGCTGTTCTCGATCATCGTTCCCTCCCTTTCTCATCTTGGGACGGGACGGAGCCGACGCTTTCATCCCGTCCGGATCACTCGCGACCAGTGGCTAAGCGAGCGCGAAGCCCTCATAGTTCTTGGCCGCGACCTCGGCGCATTTTTTCCGGTAGCCGCCGACGCCTTCGGGCCCGAGATAGGGCAGAAAGGTGCGCGGCTTGCCGGCGATGTTGGCGCCCATATACCAGGAGTTGGCGCGGGTCATCAGCGTCGCGCCGACGACCTCGTTGACGTGGCCGACCCACTGATCCTGCGCCTCCGGCTTGGCTTCGATGGTCGCTATCCCGGCCTTGCGCATGTCGGCGATACAGTCGGCAATCCACTCCACATGCTGTTCGATCGCAACGGGCATGTTCGTCAAAACGGACG
>JASHUO010000640.1 GCA_030039975.1 Alphaproteobacteria bacterium | reverse complement strand
TGCTCATGTCCCATTCGGCGTGCAGCTGCCGCTTGGTCATGGCATGCGCGAAGCTCGGCCCGTCGGCGAGGCTCGACGCCATCGCCGTCGCTTCTGCGAGCAGCGCTTCGGGCGCGACGAGCCGGTTGTAGAAACCGCAGCCAAGCGCCTCCTCGCCGCCCATGGCGCGGCCCGTATAGAGCAACTCGGCGGCGCGGCCCTGGCCGATGATGCGCGGCAGGATCGCACAAGCGCCCATGTCGCAGCCGGCGAGCCCGACGCGCGTGAAAAGGAAGGCCACCTGGCTTCGCGCGGTGCCGAAGCGGAGATCGGATGCCATGGCAAGAATGGCGCCGGCTCCGGCGCAGACGCCGTCGACCGCGGCGACGATCGGTTGCGGTGCGCGCCGCATCGCCACGACCAGCTCGCCGGTCATGCGGGTGAAGCCGAGCAGGCCACTCATATCCATCGTCGTCAGCGGCCCGATGATGTCGCGGACATCGCCGCCGGAGCAGAAATTGCCCGCCGCGCCGGTGAGCACCACGGCCTTCACCGCCTCGACCCGGCCGAGATCGCGGAAGAGATCGCGCAGTTCGGCATAGCTCTCGAAAGTGAGCGGGTTCTTCCGTTCGGGCCGGTTCAAGGTGATGGTGGCGACGCGGCCCTCGATGGCGAAGCCGACATGCTTGGGCGCGAGATCGGCGGGTGTCACGCCGCCCCCGCCGCGCTGCGCACGGATTGCTTGAGCTTGCCGAGAAGCTCGAGGAGATGCGCCATCTCGGCGCGGCTGAGACCAGCCATCATGCGATCGATCCATTGCTCGTGGGTGGGCGTCATCGCGTCGAAGCTGCGCTTGCCGGTTTCGGTGAGGCGGATGCGCAGGCTGCGCCGATCCTCGGGCTCGGGCTCCCGCGAGACCAGGCCTTCGCGCACCAGCGCATCGGTGAGACCGGTGACGTTGCCGTTGCTCACCATGAGCCGCGAGGACAGCTCGCCCATGGTGAGCCCCACGGGCGCCCGGTCGAGCTGCGCCAGAAGATCGAAGCGCGGCAGGCTGGTGGCGAAGGTCTCGCGCAGCCGCGCGCGCACCTCGGCCTCGATGAGGCTGCTGCAGGTGAGGAGCCGGAGCCACAGCTTCAGCTCGAGCTTGTCGCCGCTGAGGAGGGCGGATTCGCGATCGGGCGCGCTCACGGCATCACCTCGCCGCCGGCGATGACGATTGCCTGGCCGGTGACCGCGCCGGCGCTGGGGAGCGCCAGGAAAGCGACCGCGCTCGCCACTTCCTCCGGCGTCACCAGCCGGCCCATCGGATTGCTCCGCGCCAGCTCGGCGCGCGCTTCGCCGAGCGAGCGCCCGGTCTTGGCCGCAATGGTCGCGGCCGAACGGGCGACGAGGTCGGTGTCGGTGAAACCGGGGCAGACGGCGTTGACGGTGACGCCGCTCTTCGCCGTCTCCAGCGCCAGCGCGCGGGTGAGCCCGATGAGCGCATGCTTCGCTGCGACATAGGCCGAGACATAGGGATAGCCGGTAAGGCCGGCGGTCGAGGCGATGGCGATGATGCGGCCGTGCTTTGCCCGCAGCATCGCCGGCAGCGCCGCCTGGGCGCAGAGGAAAGCGCCCTTCAAATTCACCGCAAGCATGCGCTCGAGCAGATCGAGGCCGGTTTTGGCGAAGGGCGCGCTTTCGGCGGCGCCGGCATTGTTGACGAGGATTTCGGCCGGCCCGATGCGGGCGAAGCTGGCGGCGACGGCATCGGCGTCGGTGACGTCGAAGCACGCCGTCGCGGCCGCGCTGCCGGTCGCCGCGGCGATGCGGCGGGCGCTGGCGGCAAGCGGCTCGGCGCGGCGCCCGATCAGCGTCAGCCTGGCGCCGAGCTGTGCCAACGCCAGCGCCGCCGCCGCGCCGATACCGGTGCCGCCGCCGGTGACGATGGCGTGTTGTCCGACCAGCGGTCCTGCCGCCTCCGCCGTCACGCTCGCCTCGCGCGAAATATTTTAAATCTAAAATAACCTACGCCGGCGCTCCGGCCCGAGCAAGGGCGCCGCGCCGCTACACCGCGAGAGCGCATGGCGCTCGTTAGTTCTAGGCAATGGTTATCTCCATGAAACTGTCATCGAACTGACGAGGTTCTGCAACACGGAGTGGGTAAGCAGGGACGCACCCGCTGACTTCAGAGGTGCTGTATGGCGACGACCCCTGCTTTCGCTCTGCTCGACGAGCAACCGCTCAAGCGCTTCCATTTGCGTGCCATGTTCACGACGGGCATGGGCGTCTTCACCGACGGCTACGACCTGTCCTCGATCGGTGTCGTGCTCCCCTTGGTGCTGGCCTCCTTCGGCGTTGCCAAGATATCCAGCCTGCAGAGCGGGCTCTTGGCCGGATCAGCGCTGGTCGGCGCCGCCCTGGGCGCGGTGATCTTCGGCGCGCTGGCGCAGCGCGGACGCAAGACCTTCTATGGCCTCGATGTGGCGCTGATGGCGCTCGCCGCGGTAGCGCAGATCTTCGCTACCGATCTCTGGACGCTTATCGCGATCCGCTTCGTCCTCGGGATCGGCGTCGGCGCCGATTACGTGCTGTCGCC
>JASHUO010000060.1 GCA_030039975.1 Alphaproteobacteria bacterium | reverse complement strand
CGAAGCGATCCAACGCGCGGCGCGGCAGGCGAGCGAGGCCGAGCGCTTCGAGCGCCAGGCGATGCGCGATGCGCTGTCCTCGCTCGCCCGCGCCCAGGAGCGCGATGCCGAGCTGCGCCGCCGCGCCGCCGCCACCGCCTCGAAGCTTGCCGGACTGGCCGAGACCGCCGATCGCCTCGCCGCCGATCTTGGCGAGGCCGAGGCGCAAGGGCGCGCCGCGGCGGAGGGCATCGCGGCGCTGCCCGATCCCGCGCTCGGCCGCGAGCAGATGCAGCAGCTGCGCACGGCGCTGGCCGAGCGCCGCACCGTCCAGGCGGCGGCGCAGACCGAGCATGACCGGCTGTTGCGCGAAGCGGCGGCGCGGGCCGAGCGGCTCGCCGCCATCGCCGCGGAAGTGCAGTCCTGGACGAGCCGCGCCGAAGCCGCCGCGCGCCAGCAGACGACGATCGAGCGGCGCCGCGCCGAGGTGACCGAGGAGATCACGCGGCTCGACCGCCGCCCGGCGGAGATCGCCGCGCAGCGCGAGCGCCTCGCCGAGAGCATCGCCGGCGCGACGGAGCGGCGGAACGCCGCCGCCGATGCGCTGGCGCAAGGCGAAACCCAGCTCGCCGAGGCCGAGAAGGCGAGCAAGGCGGCGGATGCCGAGCTGGCGCAGTCGCGCGAGGAGCGGGTGCGCTGCGAGGCCGGGCGCGAGCAGGCGGAATATGCGCGCCAGAGCGTCGCCGACCGCGTCGCCGAGCGGCTCGAATGCACGCCGGACGCCATCCTGTCGGCGGGCGGCGTCGAGGAAGGCGAGACGCTGGGCTCGCTGGAAGACGCGGAAGCGCGGCTGCAGCGCCTGGTGCGTGAGCGCGACGGCATGGGACCGGTCAATCTCGTCGCCGAGGCGGAAGCGGCCGAGATCGAAGAGCGGCTCACCGTGCTCAACCGCGAGCGCGAGGATCTCGTCGGCGCCATTGCCAAGCTGCGCGAAGGCATCTCCGCCCTCAACCGCGAGGGGCGCGAGCGGCTGCTGGCGGCTTTCGCCGAGGTCAACGAGCACTTCACCCGGCTCTTCACCCGGCTCTTCGGCGGCGGCCGCGCCCATCTCACTCTCGACCGCGCCGAGGATGGCGATGAGACGCGCGATCCGCTCGAGGCCGGACTCGAGATCATGGCGAGCCCGCCGGGCAAGCGGCTGCAGGTGATGTCGCTGCTCTCGGGCGGCGAGCAGGCGCTCACCGCGCTGGCGCTGCTCTTCGCCGTCTTCCTCACCAACCCGGCGCCGATCTGCGTGCTGGACGAGGTCGACGCGCCGCTCGACGACGCCAATGTCGACCGCTTCTGCGCGCTGGTCGAAGAGATCGCCGAGACCGCCGAGACGCGCTTCCTCATCATCACGCATCACCGCCTGACCATGGCGCGCATGGACCGCCTCTTCGGCGTCACCATGGGCGAGCGCGGCGTCTCCCAGCTCGTCTCGGTCGATCTGCAGAGCGCGGAGCAGCTGCGCCGGACGGCGTGAGGGCGCGCCCCTCCCGTCGCTTGACACTCTCCTGACCCGACCTTAAGGTGCGCGCCGTTTCGGCGCCGAGGCGGCCGGGACGCGGGGGGAGTTTGCAAGGTTTTGCGGGCGCTTCGCCAATGGACGAACGCGACACGCACGACACCCTGAGCGACCTGGGACGGCGGCTCGATCGAGCCCGCCGCGAGCGGGAGCGAGACGCCGGCGATGCTGCCGCCGAGGGTGGGCCGAAGGTCTCCCAGAGCGCGCTCGGGCTGGCGTTGCGCATCGGCACCGAGCTGGTGGTCGCCATCGTGGTCGGCACCGGCATCGGCTGGGCGCTCGACCGCTGGCTGGGCACGCACTGGTTGGCGTTCGTCTTCTTCTTCCTCGGTGTCGGCGTCGGCATGGTGAATGTGTGGCGAGCGGTGACGGGCATGGGGATGGCGATCGGATACCGGCAGCAGCAGCCGGAGCAGAAAGGGCAGCAGAACGTGGATTGGTCGGACGACGAGGAGTGACGTGGTACACGAGAACCCCCTCCATCAGTTCACCATCCAGCGCCTGATCCCGATCCATATCGGCGGCGTCGACGCTTCCTTCACCAACGCCGCGCTGGTGATGACGCTCGCCGTGGTCCTGATCACCAGCTTCGTCATGCTGACGACGCGGCGTGCCGCGCTGGTGCCGGGGCGCTGGCAATCGGTGACGGAGATGCTCTACGAGTTCGTCGCCGACATGGTGGACACCAATGCGGGGCATGGGGCGCAGCCCTATCTGCCCTTCGTCTTCACCCTCTTCACCTTCATCCTGCTCGGCAATCTGCTGGGGATGATCCCCTACAGCTACACCTTCACCGGCCAGATCATCGTCACCTTCGCGCTCGCCATCACCGTCTTCATCGGCGTCACCATTATCGGCATCGTCAAGCACGGCTTCGGCTTTCTGCGCCTCTTCGTGCCGCATGGCGTGCCCCCGGTGCTGCTTATTCTGCTGGTGCCGATCGAGCTGCTGTCCTACGTCATCCGGCCGTTCACGCTGTCGATCCGGCTCTTCGCCAACATGCTGGCGGGGCACACCATGCTGGCGATCTTCGCCGGCTTCGTCGTCGCGCTCGGCATCGCCGGCATCCTGCCGCTTGCGGTCGACGTGGCGCTGGTGCTGCTCGAGCTGCTGGTGGCGGTGCTGCAGGCCTATGTCTTCGCCATTCTGACCTGCCTCTATCTCGCCGACGCGCTCCATCTCCATTAAGGCGCGCCGGCAGCTCCCGGCGGATCCGACACCAACCTTCAACAAGAGGAAGAGACCATGGACGTAGCATCTGCAAAAATGATCGGCGCGGGCCTGGCTTGCGTCGCGCTGGTCGGCGCCGGCATCGGCATCGGCAATGTCTTCGCCGCCCTCATCAATTCCCTGGCGCGCAACCCCGCGGCGCAGGTGACGCCCTTCGCCTTCCTGGGCTTCGCGCTCGCCGAAGCGACCGGGCTGTTCGGCCTCGCCATCGCCTTCCTCATCCTCTTCGTGTTCTGAGGCGGGCATCCGCCAAGGCGTAGGCCATGCCGCAACTCGACATCGCCACCTTCCCGCCGCAGCTCATCTGGCTCGCGATCACGTTCATCGTGCTCTACCTGCTGATGGCGAAGCTGGGCCTGCCGCGCATCGCGCGGGCGCTCGAGGCGCGGCGCGAGCGCATCGACGGCGATCTCGAGAAGGCGCAGCAGATGAAGGCCGAGGCCGAGGCCGTCATCGCCGCCTATGAGCGCGCGCTGGCCGAAGCGCGCCAGCAGGCGCAGCAGACGCTGAAGGAGACCACCGACCGGCTCAACGCCGAAGCGGCGGAGCGGCAGCGCAAGGTTGCCGAGACGCTCCACGCGGAGACCGGCGCGGCCGAGCGCCGCATCGCCCAGGCGAAGACCGCGGCGCTCGGCAATCTCCGCGAGGTCGCGGCCGAGGTGGCGCGCGCCGCCGCCGCCCGGCTCACCGGCGCCGAGATCGATGCGGGCCGGGCCGCCGCGGCGGTCGACGCGGTGATGCGGGAGCGTTCCTGATGCTGCACGAGCTGGTCAGCGGCGGCGAGTTCTGGGTCGCCATCGCCTTCCTCATCGCAATCGCCGCCGTCATCTGGAAGGCGTCGCCGATGGTGACGGGCGCGCTCGATTCGCGCGCCGCCAAGATCAAGACCGAGCTCGACGAGGCGCAGCGCCTGCGCGAGGAAGCCCAGCGCATGCTCGGCGAGTACCAGAGGAAGCAGCGCGACGCGCTCAAAGAGGCCGAGCACATCATCGCCGCGGCCACCGCCGAGGCCGAACGCTCCGCCGCCGAAGCGGCGCGCGAGCTCGAGGCCGCGCTGAAGCGCCGCCAGGCGCTGGCGCTCGAAAAGATCGCGCTCGAGGAAGCCAAGGCGACGCAGGAGGTGCGCAACACCGCCGTCGACGTCGCCATCGCCGCGGTGCGGCAGATGCTGGCGCAGGCGCTCGACCAGCCGCGCAAAGCCAAGCTCATCGACGACGCCATCGCCGAGCTGCCGCAGCTGCTGCATTGATCAGCGGCTGGCGATTTCCACCACAGAGGCAATGAGGCAGTGAGGCTCTGTGGTGAATCCAATGCGACAGCCGTGCTGTCTGGGGCTGATTGATTACCCCGCGACGCCGGCGACCTGGTGCGCGCCGGTCCAGATCATCTTCAAAGCGACGTAGACGATGACGAGGAGCCCGAGATAGGCGATCCAGCGGTAGCGCAGCAGCAGCGAGGCGATGAGCGAGGCGGCGACGCCCATCAGCAGCACCGAGATGCCGAGGCCCAGCGCGAGGATCACGGGGTGCCCGAGCGCGGCGCCCGCGACCGCCAGCGCATTGTCGAGCGACATCGAGACATCGGCGACGACGATCTGCCAGAGCGCGGCGGGAAAGCTCTTGCCGCTGCCGCCCTCATGGCTCTCCGCTTCGCCGGCCCTGAGCTCGCGCCAGAGCCGCCAAGCGACCCACAGCAGAAGGATGCCGCCGGCGAGCAGCAGGCCGAGGATGCGCAGCAAGGTGGTGGCGGCGACGGCGAAAGCGAGACGCAGCACCGTAGCAGCGCCGATGCCGAGCCACAGCGCCCAGAGCCGCTGCG
>JASHUO010000639.1 GCA_030039975.1 Alphaproteobacteria bacterium | reverse complement strand
TCGCGGCGCTGCTCAACCATCCGTTCCTGCTGCATGAAGTGGCGGAGGAGCTGGCGGCGCTGCAGCTGCGGGACCCCCGCCTTGACAAGCTCTGCCGCGAAATCTTAAGACTTCACGCCCTTAATCCGGATCTTGACGCTGCGACGCTCAAGCTCCACCTCACTCAGAATGGATATGGCGGGGTCGTGCAGGGGGTGTTGTCGCAACAGGTCTTGAAGCACGCCGCGTTCGCGCGACCCGAGGCGGACGCCGAGACGGTCCGCATGGGTTGGATCGATACGCGAGACCGGCTACAACACCGGCACTTGCGACAGCAGGTGGCCGAAGCCGCCGAGGATTTCGTCCGCGATGTCAGCGATGAGACATGGGGACGCTTGCAGCAGACGGTGCTGGAAACTAAGAAGGACGATGACGGCGCAACGGGAGGGGGCATCCGTTGAGCAACGGCCAAACGGCCGAGAGCCGGCACCACGGAGGAATTACCGACGGATCGGCACGCGCGGGCACTTTGCCCGGCGCCGCCGCGTTGTCGTTTGGGGGATCACGTCATTGACGGGCGGGATGTAGAGATGGCGAGTAAGTCGGCGAATGCGCCCGAGGCGCCCGAGGCGCGCGAGGAAGCGGCGGAAGCGCCGTTGCTCGATACGATTGCGGCGTCGATCAAGAAGATGGTCGCGCGCGGCAAGGAGCGCGGCTACGTCACCTATGACGAAGTGAACGCCGCGCTGCCGCTGGAGCAGGTCTCCTCCGAGCAGATCGAGGACACGATGGCGATGCTCTCCGAGCTCGGCATCAACGTGGTCGAGAGCGAGGAGAGCGACGACAACGCCGCGGCCGAGGAGGGCGACGGCGAAGCGCCCGCCGCCGGCAATCTCGACGACGAGGACATCGGCCGCACCGACGATCCCGTGCGCATGTATCTGCGCGAGATGGGCTCGGTCGAGCTGCTGTCGCGCGAGGGCGAGATCGCGATTGCCAAGCGCATCGAGGCCGGCCGCGAGATGATGATCGGCGGCCTCTGCGAGAGTCCGCTCACCATGCGCGCGCTCATCCTGTGGCGGGATGCGCTCAACGAAGGCAAGATGCTGCTGCGCGACATCATCGATCTCGACGCCACCTATGGCAGCGCGTTTGCCGAAGAGCCCTCGCCCGAAGAGGCGGCGCTGGCCGAAGGCGCCGAGGTCGCCGAGGGCGAGGAACCGCCCGAAGGCGAGGCGCTGCCCGAAGGCGTTGCGCCCGGCGAGGAAGGCGAAGAGGGCGAGGAAGCGTCGATCTCGCTCGCCGCCATGGAGGCGGAGCTGAAGCCGAGCGTGCTGGCCACGCTCGATACGATCGCGCAGCTCTACAAGAAGCTGCACAAGCTGCAGGAGCAGCGCCTCGCCACCATGCAAGGCGGCGAAGAGATCACCAAGCAATCCGAGAAGAAATACGAGAAGCTCAAAGCGCAGATGATCGAGGCGATGAAAAGCGTGCGCCTCAACAACACGCGCATCGAGCATCTCGTCGAGCAGCTTTACGCGCTGAACCGCCGGCTCGTCGCCTCCGAAGGCCGGCTGCTGCGGCTTGCCGAAGCCTGCGGCGTCAAGCGCCAGGACTTCCTCAACCACCATATGGGCCAGGAGCTGATGCCCGACTGGTCGGGACGGGTGAAGCGGCTGCATGGCAAGGGCTGGGGCTCGCTCGTCAACAAGCATGGCGGCGAGGTGAAGTCGCTGCGCGGCGAGATCGGCCTCATCTCCGAGGAAGCCGGCCTCTCGCCCACCGAATTCCGCCGCATCGTCTCGACCGTGCAGCGCGGCGAGCGCGAAGCGGCGCGCGCCAAGAAAGAGATGGTCGAGGCCAATCTCCGCCTCGTCATCTCGATCGCCAAGAAATACACCAACCGCGGCCTGCAGTTCCTCGACCTGATCCAGGAGGGCAATATCGGGTTGATGAAGGCGGTCGACAAATTCGAGTATCGCCGCGGCTATAAATTCTCGACCTACGCCACTTGGTGGATTCGCCAGGCGATCACCCGCTCGATCGCCGACCAGGCGCGCACCATCCGCATCCCCGTGCACATGATCGAGACGATCAACAAGCTGGTGCGGACCTCGCGCCAGATGCTGCACGAGATCGGCCGCGAGCCGACGCCGGAGGAGCTCGCCGAGAAGCTGGCCATGCCGCTCGAGAAGGTGCGCAAGGTGCTGAAGATCGCCAAGGAGCCGATCAGCCTCGAGACGCCGATCGGCGACGAGGAGGATTCGCATCTCGGCGATTTCATCGAGGACAAGAACGCGGTGCTGCCGCTCGACGCCGCCATCCAGGCCAATCTGCGCGAGACGACGACGCGCGTTCTGGCCTCGCTGACGCCGCGCGAGGAGCGCGTCTTGCGCATGCGCTTCGGCATCGGCATGAACACCGACCACACCCTCGAGGAAGTCGGCCAGCAATTCTCGGTGACGCGCGAACGCATCCGCCAGATCGAGGCGAAGGCGCTGCGCAAGCTCAAGCACCCGAGCCGCTCGCGCAAGCTCCGCAGCTTCCTCGATACCTGAGCGTAGATAGCCCGGAATCTCGGGTCGGAGCAGCGCGTTGACACCGCCGCTCTGATCCCTGATACCTGATCCCTGTCCTCTGGCAAGGGCCTGTAGTTCAGCTGGTTAGAACGCGCCGCTCATAACGGTGTTGTCGCAGGTTCGAGTCCTGCCGGGCCCACCAGCGCCATTTGCTTGTAGCTTCAGCTACTTTTGTAAATCCTCGTTCGGACAAAACTGGGCACTGTGGGGCAAACGCTTTAAGCTCATTGAGGCTCATTGAAGCGAAATC
>JASHUO010000638.1 GCA_030039975.1 Alphaproteobacteria bacterium | reverse complement strand
CGGCCAACGCAGAGGAAAGCGGTAAACCCGTATCGCTCTTGGTCAATAGCGGCGGCGTCGCGAAACAGTAGAACCGCCAGGTCATTTCGGAAGTTGCGCCGGGACAAGGTTGCCACGGCGCGTGGATCCGTCCAGACTATGAGGAGCTGGACCGAGAGCACGCGCCGTGCTTGATCCAGATCAAGGTTATATGGCCGGTCCGCTCGTTACCTTTGCTGGTCTAAGCCCACGAGCAAGAGCGCCGACCATGATGAACTTCCGACGCGCAGTCCTTCGGAACTTCCCGGCAATCGCGATCGCTCTGGTCATCTCGGTGACCTTTGCCGTGTCCGCGATTCCCGCCGCATTAGGGCAAAGCAATCCGCCGACACAAGCGCAGAATCCCCCGGTGCAAACCGAGGTCGGACCCGATCCTTATGTCGAGGGGGAGATCGCCTTTTTGAAAGCCGCACTCGACGTGACGCCGGCGCAAGCCGCTCAATGGGATAAGGTTGCGGGCGCGATGCGCGAGAACAGCCGCGACACGCAGCAGCTCTATGACAAGCTGCCGTCCGATCCGACTCAACCGCAAACCGCCGTCCAGCGTGCCGAGTTGCAACTGGAGTCTGCGGAGCTCAGCACCCAGGAGGCGAAACGCTTCCTTGATGCGTTTCGACCGTTCTACGCAAGCCTGTCTCTCGACCAGAAAGCCACTGCCGACAAACTGCTGGGGCAATCACCGCAATACGCGGCTCCGCCGCCTCCGAACCAGGCACCTCCGCCGGCGCCGGCGCCTCGTTAAGAAGAGCCTCCGCTGCGCAGGATGAGCCGATCGCAGCGCTCCGGTTCGGCTGTCATCTCAAGCTTCCCATCGGGTGAAGGGGTGGTTGACGGAACCCGGCGCCGTCGGGGATGGTCCTCGACCAAAAGAATGAGGCCCAGGCATGGAGAATGGCGCGCTCCCTTCTCCGCAGGTTAATACTCGCGGAAGGCAGGTGCTGCGCGTGCTCGGCACCAAGGTGACGCTGCTCGAAGAGATCCGGCGGCGCGCCGAACGCGACCTCGGCCTCTCCCTCGAATTCATCGCGCTCGACGGCATTGCCGCACAGCAACGCGCGGCAACGCAGCCGAGTTCGTTCGACGTCTACGATCAGTGGTACCACAATCTCGACATCGTCTGGTCGTCAGGTGCGATCCAGCCGCTGCGCATCTCGCGCATTCCTCGTTGGGAGCAGATCAGACATCAGCTCACTGCCGCGGTGACGCGCGACGGCCAGCCGATCGGTAAGGGCGACACGCCGCTCAAATATCTCTATGTGCAGCCCGACAAGCGGCTCGGCCGGAGCCCGACCGATCATGTCGCCGCGCTTCCAGGCGTCCACAACGTCGATGCGTTCGGCTATCTCGGGGGCACCATCGCTCCGCATCTGGCGGGCGAGCCGGAGAGCTGGGGCTGGCTGCTCGACCGTCGCTGCCGCGGCCGCGTTGCGTTGGTGGACGACCCCGCCATCGGCGCCGCCGACGCGGCGCTGGCCGCCCAGGCGCTGGGACTCGTCACCTTCAAGGATATCGGCAACCTCGCCATCGACGAGATCGACGCGCTGATCCGGCTTCTCATCCTCAAGAAGAAGGCCGGTCACTTCCGCACCTTTTGGAGCTCCATCGACCAGGCGACTTCCATCATGGAGAGCGGGGAGGTAGCAATCGCCAGCCTGTGGACGCCGTCCTTGACCGCGCTCTGGAGCCATGGCGTCGCCGTTCAATATGCCGCGCCCAAGGAAGGCTATCGCGGCTGGCACGGCTGCATGGCCGTCTCGGTGAACGTCCGCGGCGCGGCCCTTGACGCCGCCTATGACTATCTCAACTGGTGGCTTTCCGGCTGGCCCGGGGCGATGATGGCGCGCCAGGGCTACTATATGGCGGCGCAGGAGACCGTGCTCGATCATCTCTCGCCGGACGAGTGGGATTACTGGTATCTGGGCAAGCCCGCCAGCACCGATCTTTGTGGGCCCGACGGCACCGTGATCGTGCGTCGCGGCGCGGTGCGCAATGGCGGCAGCTATTGGGAGAGGCTGTCGCGCATCAGCCTCTGGAACTCGAGCATCGACGAGCACAATTACCTGGTCCGCCGCTGGGCGCAGTTCATCGCCGCGTGAGCGCGTCGCGGCTCACGGCGCAGACAGCGACAGATAGGGCGGCAGCGGCGGCGTCGACTTCACCGACAATACCTTGAGCCGGATCAGGGCGCGGTCGAGCGAGCGCTCGAGATGCGCCTTCAGCGCCGCCGCCGCCGCCGCCGGCGAGCCCTGGATCAGATGCTCGAACACGAGTTTGTGCTCGGCAAGTTCCGGTGTCTCCTCGGGAATGCCGAGATGATGCATGAAGACATAGTTGGCGATGAGCGGCAGCTGCGCCTGGCGGATCATCGCCGCCAGGCGCTTGTTGGCGATGCGCTGGACGCAGCTCGTGTGTAGATCGACATCGAGCGCCGTCAGCTCTTCCGCGGAGACACGGGGATAGCGCTGCTCCACGGCGACCACCCGGTCGCGCATCGCCACCAGCTCGTCGATGTCGAGATTGCTGACCGCCTGCACCAGAGCCTGCGGCTCCAGCATGCCGCGGATCTCATAGCACTCGCGGGTTGCCGCGGCGGTGAGCGGGCCAGCCAGCCAATGCGAGCGCGGCGATTTCTCGACCAGGCCGCGCTCGTGCATGCGACCGAGCACGTCGCGGATGACGGTTCGGCTGACGCCGAAATGCTCGCCCATGCGCGCTTCGTTGACATGAAAGCGCCCGAAGGGCAGCGCGGTCGCGACTTCCTTCTCGGCGGCGCTGTAGATGCGCTCCCACGCCGCGCCGCTCTGCAGCTCCTCTTCGGCGAGATGGGCATCGAGGCCGAGCCCGGCCTCACGCAAGTCGATGCGCAGCGGCGCCGTCGCGCCGTTGGCACCCGGTACGATGAAGCCGCGCCCGTCGAACCGCTCGACCAACCCCTG
>JASHUO010000637.1 GCA_030039975.1 Alphaproteobacteria bacterium | reverse complement strand
AGGCCATCGGCCAACAGGTCCAGACGCTCGACTACCGCCTTGTGCGCCAATGCCTCGAGGGCCGTTTCGATGACGATCGCGGCGGTCGCGGGATCGCGCTCGGGATGCAGTTCATCGCTATGCGCCCGCAGGAACCGCTCGAGCGCGTCGGCGATCTGCCGGCTCGTATCCATCGCTTTCGCCAACTGGCCGACCCTCGGCACCTGCTCGTGCAGAATCTTATGCAAAGCCGGATCCAGCCGATGCGCGGCGGCGCCGGCCTCGATCATGGCCCTCAAGCCGCCCTCGAGCGTCCCGCTCGCCGGATCGCCGAGCGCCCGATGCATGATCGCGATGATCTCCCCGGCGTGGCGCTCGATCAGGGCGGCGATCAAGGCCTCTTTATTGGGGAAGTATTGATAGAGCGAGCCGATGCTGACCCCGGCGCGTTCGGCCACCCGGGCGGTCGTTGCCCCTTCATATCCCTGCTCGATCAAAACCTGAGCGGCCGCCGTGACGATCGCTTCGACGGTCGCCCGGGAACGGGCCTGACGCGGCCTTTTCCGCGGGTTTGCGTCGAGAGATGTACCGCCCATGGCGTCGTTCCAAATGCGATTAGAAAATGTGAGGAAATCATCACATATTCAGGCAGTCGCAACAAGGACAAGCCGCGATGAGGGTTCAGTCCCCCGGAGGCTCTTCATGCCCGATCGTCCGATAGAAGCGAGACTCAAAGCTGGCACGGTCATCGCCGGCCGGGAGCTCCGCACCGTCGCCGGCGCGCCCGTCGCGATTCCCGATCCGGAGCGCCTCGTGCATTTGCAGTTTCGGCGCTTTGCCGGTTGTCCGATTTGCAATCTCCATCTGCATTCGATGATCCAGCGCCGGGATGAGATCGCGGCGGCGAACATCCGAGAGATCGTCGTTTTCCATTCGACCGCCGAGGAAATGCGCGTACATGCGGCGGACCTGCCGTTTCCCGTCATCGCCGACCCGGACAAGCGGCTCTATGTCGAGTTCGGCGTCGAATCCGCACCGCGCGCGCTGCTCGATCCCCGCGCCTGGATCGCAATCCTCCGCTCGATCCCGTTCGCTCTTCGAGCGTCAATCGTCGAGCGAAAACCGCTCCCGCCGACTCATCCGCGCGGCGGACGCCTCGGCCTGCCGGCCGACTTCCTCATTGCGCAGGACGGCCGCGTTCTGGACGCCAAATATGGCGATCACGCCGACGACCAGTGGTCCGTCGATGAGCTGCTGAGCCTGGCGCCTCCATGGGTAGGACGACACGCTGCTGCGCCGTCAGAGAGCGAAGCACCCCGGGTCGAGCCCGTTCACGGCTCGAGGCGGTCGGGAATGCCGGCGCCGAGGTCGAGGAAGCGGAATTCGCTGGAGAGGCGGAAGAGCTGCGGCCGGCCCTTGATCGGGGGCTCGTAAATGCCGCCAATGACCGCCACATTGCTGATCAGCAGCCGCGGCTTGCCGGGACCGTCGGGCTCGAGGGGCAGCGTCACCGTCTCGAAGGTGACGCCCTCGCCGCCGCGCGTCTGCGTATCGTGGTTGATCATGCAACTGCCGCAGGGCCACGTTGCCATCTGGGTGAGGCGCCAGCGGCGCAGCGGCCAATGCTCGGGCGGGGTGATCTCGGCAAAGCTCCTGCCGGTGGCTTCAAAATCGAGATGGTCGCGCAGCTGGCTGCCGGCCACTTTGATGCGGATATCGTCCGCGCCGGCGAACTCAATGAGAACGACGCGGGGGAGCAGCGGCTTGATGTCGCCGAGCTCGGCCGCGGAGCGCTTGGGCAGCCGTCGCCCGGGCGCGCGCCAGCGCAGCCAGGCGGCGATGAACTGGCGATTCGTCTGGTCGTGTGGGGCGGCAAGCAGCGCTTGATCGATGTCACCGGCCCGTTCGAGTACATCCATCACGATCTCCCCTACAGCACTGAGTCTAGCCAAACTGGTTAAAGCTTTGCTGACGCCAGTCGGAGGGGCGTGTTTCTGCGCCTAAGCCGCGCCGGAACGTCGCGGGCACGTGGTGTGGCGCGCCCCGAACCGGTACCATCGCGCCGGCGGCGGGCGAGGGGTAGTGAGGCCAATGGAAGCGGCAGGAAGCGCGGCAAGGACCGAGCCGGCCGATACCGGCACGGCGCGCGCGCTCGAGATCCTGCGATCGGTTTTCGGCTATGACGCGTTCCGCGGGTTGCAGCAGGGCATCATCGAGCATGTGATCGCCGGCGGCGACGCTTTGGTGCTGATGCCGACCGGCGGCGGCAAGTCGCTGTGCTATCAGATTCCGGCGCTGGTCCGTCCCGGGCTCGGCGTCGTCGTCTCGCCGCTGATCGCCTTGATGAAGGATCAGGTCGATGCGTTGCGCCAGGCCGGCGTCCGCGCCGCTTATCTCAACTCGACGCTGTCGGCTCCCGAGGCCGCCGATGTCGAGCAGGCGATGCGTCAGGGCGCGCTCGACTTGGTCTATGTCGCGCCGGAGCGGCTGGTGACGCCGCGCTGCCTCGATCTGCTGTCGCGTTGCCGCGTCGCGCTCTTCGCCATCGACGAAGCACATTGCGTTTCGCAATGGGGTCATGATTTCCGGCCGGAATATCGCCAGCTCTCGGTGCTGCATGAGCGTTTTCCGACCGTGCCGCGGCTGGCGCTGACCGCAACCGCCGACGGCCCGACGCGCAGCGACATCCTGGCGCGGCTCAAGCTCGAAGCGGCGCGCGTCTTCGCCGCCGGCTTCGACCGGCCCAACATTCGCTATCGCGTCGTCGCCAAGGCCGAGGCCAAGGCGCAGCTGCTGCAGTTCCTGGCGGGTGAACATGCCGGCGATGCCGGCATCGTCTATTGCCTGTCGCGGCGCCGCGTCGAGGACGTGGCTACTTGGCTGTGCGAGCGCGGCCGCGTCGCCTTGCCCTATCATGCCGGGCTCGATGCCGCGACGCGCGAGCGCAACCAGGAGCGCTTCCTGCGCGAGGAAGGCATCATCATCGTCGCGACGGTCGCGTTCGGCATGGGCATCGACAAGCCCAATGTGCGCTTCGTCGCCCATCTCGACGCGCCCAAGAGCCTCGAAGCCTATTACCAGGAAACCGGCCGCGCCGGACGCGACGGTCTGCCCGCCGATGCCTGGATGACGTACGGCATGCAGGATGTGACCGCGCTCATGGCGTTGCTCGATGCCGCGCAACTCGACGAGCGGCAGCGGCGCATCGAGCGTCACAAGCTCAACGCGCTGCTGGGCTATTGCGAGACGGCGGGCTGCCGGCGTCAGGTGCTGCTCGGCTATTTGGGCGAGCGCGACCATCCGGCTTGCGGCAATTGCGACAATTGCCTTCGCCCGGCGCGGGTCTGGGATGGGCTGGTCGCGGCACAGAAGGCGCTTTCTGCCGTGTTTCGCACGGGCCAGCGCTTTGGTGTCGGTCATCTCGTCGACGTGCTGCGCGGCGAGGTCACCGAGCGGGTACAGCGCTTCGGCCACGACAAGCTCAAGACCTTCGGGGTCGGCACCGAGCTCGACAAGCGCGAATGGCAATCGGTGTTCCGCCAGCTCGTCGCGCAAGGCCATCTCGAGGTCGATGTCGAAGGCCATGGCGGGTTGCATTTGAGCGAGACCGCGCCGGCGGTGCTGCGCGGCGAAGTGCCGGTCGCCTTCCGCGGCGATGCCGCCGAACCGCGGGCGAAAAGCCGCCGCGGCCGCGGCATCGCGCCGGTCGCGCTCGATAGCGCGGCAACGCCGAAGGAGGAGGCGCTCTTCGCCGCGCTGCGCACGCGCCGGCTCGAGCTGGCACGGGCCCAGGGCGTGCCGCCCTATGTCATCTTCCACGATGCGACGCTCCTCGAGATGGTGCGCCGCCAGCCGCGCGATCTTGCGGCCATGAGCGTCATCCCCGGCGTCGGCCGCAGCAAGCTCGAGCGCTATGGCGAGACCTTTCTCGCGGTTATCGCCGCATCGCAGGAGTAGTATTCCGCCGTAGAGCCAGCTTTGCGATCGTTGATCTACGGCCGCATGAGAACGATCTGCCGCTATCGCCGCGAAAGACACTTTCCCCAGCCACCGGAGGTGGTCTGGCCGGCCGTCGCCGATACGGCCCGGATCAATGAGTTAAGTGGTACTCCTCCGTATTCAGTTGAGGAACAGCTCGACGCCGACGGCCGCGTCCGGCGCATCGCCAGCGTCAGGCTCGGGCCGCTGACCATCCGCTGGGAAGAAGGATTCAGCGAGTGGCAAGAGAACCGCCGCATGGTGCAGCGGCGCGATTTCCGCTCGGGGCCGATCGGTCGCTTCGAGGCCCGATTGGAGCTGTTCCCGGAAGGGACGGGCACCCGCGCCGTGTTCGAGAGCGACGTCGAATGCCTCGGCGTTCTCGGCCTCGCCGCGAATTGGCTTGGCGTCATTGCGCGCGAGGGCGACAAGCGCCTCGCCGCGATCGAGCGCCTGATCCGCGAAGCCGGGGACAGCGACGGCGTCGCCGGCAGCAGCGAGCGCGACCTCGTCGAGCCCTCGGGGCGCGCCCGTCTCGATGCGCTCGCCCGGCCGCTCGAGGCGGATCCGGCCGCGCATGGCCTCGCGCCGAAGCTGCTGGAGCTGCTTCACCATGCGCCCGATGTGGCGCTGCGCAGCCTGCGACCGCTCGCCACGGCACGCGCCTGGAAGGTCGAGGGCGATGCCGTCATCGAGCTCTTTCTCGCGGCGCAAGCGCGCGGCATCCTGACCATGGGCTGGGATCTGCTGTGCCCGCGCTGCCGCGGCGCCAAGGCGCGCGTGCGGTTGCTGCACGAATTGCCGAAAGGCGCCCATTGCCCTTCCTGCAACATCGATTACGAGCGGGATTTCACCCGCAATGTCGAGCTGACCTTCCGTCCGGAGCCGTGGGTGCGGGTGCTGCCACAAGGCGAATATTGTCTCCTCGGGCAAGGCTCGACGCCGCATGTGAAGTTCCAGGCCGAGGTCAAGGCGGGGCAGAGCACCGCTTTCGCGTTGTCGCTGCCGGCCGGCGCCTATCGCTTCCGCACCATCGAAGCCGGCCCTGCAGCCGATGCCGAGCTCGGCGCCGACGGAATGATTCCCGAGCTGCACTGGGTCGAGGCTGGTATCGAGCTCGGCACGCCGGGCCGCAAGGGCGAGCTCTTGATCCGCAATGACACGGGACGCGCCCGGTTCTTCGCCGTCGAGGAC
>JASHUO010000636.1 GCA_030039975.1 Alphaproteobacteria bacterium | reverse complement strand
GGCGGCGTCGTCCTCGCCGCCTTCACCGGCGCCGAGCTCGCCGGCACGATCTGCCGCCATCCCTTGCACGCGCAAGGTTATGGCTTCGACGTGCCGCTGCTGCCGGGCGGCTTCGTCACCGACAGCGACGGCACCGGCTTCGTCCATGTCGCGCCCGGCCATGGCGCCGATGACTGGGAGCTCGGCACCGCGCACGGCATCGAGGTGCCGCAGACCGTGGCCGGCGACGGCACCTATTTCCCGCATGTGCCGCTCTTCGCCGGCAAGCATGTCTATTGGACCAACGGCAAGACGGGTGATGCGAACGAGGCGGTGATCGCCGCGATCAAGGCGGCCGGCGGGCTGCTGGCGCGGGGGAAGCTCGTCCATTCCTATCCGCATTCCTGGCGCTCCAAGGCGCCGCTCATCTTCCGCAACACGCCGCAATGGTTCATCAGCATGGCGACCAACGGGCTCCGGCAGAAAGCGCTCGCCGCCATCGCCGACACCCAATGGATCCCGCCGCAGGGTGAGAACCGCATCCGCGCCATGATCGAAGCGCGGCCCGATTGGGTGATCTCGCGCCAGCGCGCCTGGGGCGTGCCGATCGCCGTCTTCGTCGACAAGAAGACCGGCGAGCTGCTGCGCGACCAGGGCGTCATCGACCGCATCGCCGAGATCTTCGAGCGCGAGGGCGCCGACGCCTGGTATCGCACCGATCCCAAGGTCTTTCTCGGCAATCGCGATCCCGCCGATTACGAGCAGGTCATGGACATCGTCGATGTCTGGTTCGACAGCGGCTCGACCCATGCCTTCGTGCTGGAGCAGCGGCCCGATCTCACCTGGCCCGCCTCGCTCTATCTCGAGGGCTCGGATCAGCATCGCGGCTGGTTCCACTCTTCGCTGCTGGAGGCGTGCGGCACGCGCGGCCGCGCGCCTTACGACGCGGTGCTGACGCACGGCTTCGTGCTCGACGAGCAGGGCCGCAAAATGTCGAAATCGCTCGGCAACACCGTGGCGCCGCAGGATGTGGTGGCGCAAAGCGGCGCCGACATTCTCCGCCTCTGGGTCGTCGCCTCGGACTACACCGAGGATCTGCGCATCGGGCCCGAGATCCTCAAATACCAGGCCGACGCCTATCGGCGGCTGCGCAACACGCTGCGCTATCTCCTCGGCAATCTCGCGGGATTCACCGAGGCGGAGCGCGTTCCTGCCGAAGGAATGCCCGAGCTCGAGCGCTTCATCCTGCACCGGCTTGCCGAGATCGACGCGCTCGTGCGCCGCACCGCCGAGGCTTACGACTTCCACACCATGTTCACGGCGCTGCACAATTTCTGCGCCATCGATCTCTCCGCGTTTTATTTCGATGTGCGAAAGGATTCGCTCTACTGCGATCGGCTCGATGCGCCGCGGCGCCGCGCTGCGCGCACGGTGCTCGACCGCGTCTTCGATTGCCTGGTGCGCTGGCTCGCGCCGGTGCTGTGCTTCACCGCCGAGGAAGCCTGGCTCTGCCGCCACGGCGACGGTGCGCGCAGCAGCGTCCATCTCGAGACCTATGCGGCGCTGCCGGCTTCCTGGCGCAATGAGGCGCTCGGCGAGAAATGGCGGCGCGTGCGCGATCTCCGTCGCGTCGTCACCGGCGCGCTCGAGCTCGAGCGCGCGCAAAAGCGCATCGGCTCCAGCCTGCAGGCGAGCGTTCGCGTCCATGCCGACGCCGCCGATGCGGCGGCGCTCGACGGCCTCGATCTCGCCGAGATCTGCATCACCTCAGAAGCCGTGCTCGACACCGGCCCGGCACCGGCATCGGCCTTCACCTTGTCGGAGGTTCCGGGCGTCGCCGTCATGGTGGGATCGGCGCCGGGCGAGAAATGTCAGCGCTGCTGGCGCATCCTGCCGGAAGTGGGCACGGTGCCGGACCATCCCGAGCTGTGCGAGCGCTGCGCCGACGCCGTCGAGGCGCGCGCCTGATGCTGCGGCTCGGCCTCACCGCGGCGCTGGTCGTCGCGGTCGCCGATCAGCTCAGCAAGCTTTGGATCCTGCGGCTCTTTGCCGCCGATCCGGCGCGGCGAGTGGTGCCGGTCACGCCGTTCCTGAACCTGGCGCTCACCTGGAACCGGGGCATGAGCTTCGGCCTGTTCGACACCAATTCCCGCCTCAATGCCGTCGTCTTCACCGTGCTGGCGGCGATTATCGTCACCGGGCTCGTCATCTGGCTGCGGCAGGTGCGCCAGGGCCTGCTGGCGCTCGCCATCGGCCTTGTCATCGGCGGCGCCATCGGCAATGTCATCGACCGGCTGCTGCGCGGCGCCGTCGTCGATTTTCTCGACTTCTACCTCGGACAGTGGCATTTCTACGTATTCAACCTGGCGGATGCGGCAATTTCGGTCGGCGTCGCGCTGATGGTGCTGGACAGCTTGCTTGCACGCGCCAAAGCGGCTAACTAAGCGGGACGGAGCAGGTCCGGTGTCGATACGTTTACCCGTTCTTTTCGGCCTGACGGTGGCGGCGCTCGCGCTGGGCGGCTGCGAGTCCTTCAATCAAGCGATCGGGCTTGAGAAGAACATACCGGATGAGTTCACCGTGGTCTCGAGCGCGCCGCTCGCCATTCCGCCCGATTATTCGCTGCGGCCGCCGCGGCCCGGCGCGGCGCCGACGCAGGAAGTCTCGCCCACCGACCAGGCAAAGCAGACGATCTTCCGCGCCGGCAACCAGGACGCGCAGCTCCCCGGCGCCGACCAGCGCAGCACGGGCGAGAACCTCTTGCTGGAGCAGGCGGGCGCCTCCAGCGCCGCGCCCGATATCCGCCAGACCCTCGCCCGCGAAGCGAAAGCCGATGAGGGCCCCATCAATGACAGCTTCATCGACAAGCTGCTGTTCTGGCGCGGCCCCACCAATCAGCCCGGCCCCGCCAACCAGGTGATCGATCCCACGCAAGAGGCGCAGCACCTCAAAGGCAGCCAAGCCGCCGCCAACGCGCCCGCAAGCTCCGGCCTCAAAGGCGCGCCCGTCATCGAGCGCAGCAAGCCGCCAGAGATGGTGGGCACGTTCTAGTGACGCTTCCCTTGCACGCTCGACAGCGAGAATGACGGAAGTTTGATTCCCGCGCGTCGAACGTCGCTCTAGTTTGATCCCACCGCACGCTCGCAGGGAGGAGAATCGTGGCGAAGGCACTGCTGCCGAGGCTGTTCATCCTGCTGCTCCTTCTCCTGCCGCTCGCGCCGCGCGCCGAGGCGGCGAAGGAGTTCAACGCGCGGAGCTTCACGCTGGCCAACGGGCTGCAGGTGGTGGTGGTCGAGAATCACCGCGCGCCGATCGCAACGCAGATGATCTTCTACGAGGTCGGCTCTTCCGACGAGCATCGCGGCAAGACCGGGCTCGCGCATTTCCTCGAGCATCTCATGTTCAAGGGCACCAAAGAGACGCCGCCCGGTGGGTTCTCGCGCATCGTCGCGCAGAATGGCGGCAGCGAGAACGCGTTCACCACCGCCGATTACACCGCGTTCTACCAGAACGTCGCCGCCGACCGGCTCGCCCTGGTGATGAAGCTCGAGAGCGAACGCATGAACGGGCTGGTGTTGACCGACAAGGTGGTGCTGCCCGAGCGTGACGTCATCCTCGAGGAGCGCCGCTCGCGCATCGACAACAGCCCGGCGGCGCTGCTCAACGAGCAGGTCAACGCCGCGCTTTACCTCAACAGTCCCTACCACAACCCGGTCATCGGCTGGGAGAGCGAGATGCACGGCCTCACCACCGCGGATGCGCTCGCCTTCTACCACACCTGGTATGCGCCCAATAATGCGGTGCTGGTGATCGGCGGCGATGTCAGCTTCGACGAGGTGCACCGTCTCGCCGAGAAATACTATGGGCCGATCCCGGCGCATCCGGTGCCGGTGCGGCAAAGCGTCGAAGAGCCGCCCAAGGTTGCATCGACGCGTCTGGTGATGAAAAGCGCGCGCGCCGGCGAGCCGAGCTGGAGTCGCTCCTATCTCGCGCCGAGCTACACGGCGGGCGCGAAGCAATATGCCTACGCGCTGGAGGTGCTGGCCGAGGCGCTTGGCGACGGCGCCACCTCGCGCCTCTACCGCAGCCTGGTGCTGGAGAAGAAAGTGGCGCTGGGCGCCGGCGCTTTCTACGACCCCGGTTCGCGCGGCCTCGCTACGTTCGGTTTCTACGCGACGCCGGAGAAAGGCGTCAGCATCGCCGATCTCGAAGCCGCCTTCGAGCCCGTGATCAAAGCGGTATTGAAGGACGGGCTGACCCAGGCGGAGGTCGACCGCGCCAAGCTGCGCATGCAGCGGGCGGCGGTTTATGCCCGCGACAGCC
>JASHUO010000635.1 GCA_030039975.1 Alphaproteobacteria bacterium | reverse complement strand
CGCCGAGCTGCTCGGCATCGACGATGGTGACGGCGCGGCGGTAGTAGCGTGTCACATCGTGGCCGATGCCGATGGCGACAAGCTCCACTGCCGAGTTGCGCTCGATATCGGCGATGACCTCGCGCAAATGGCGCTCCAGGTAATTGCCGGGATTGACCGACAGCGTGCTGTCATCGACGGGCGCGCCGTCGGAGATGACCATGAGGATGCGGCGTTGCTCGCTGCGGGCGATCAGCCGGTTATGCGCCCAGAGCAGTGCCTCGCCATCGATGTTCTCCTTGAGGATGCCTTCGCGCAGCATCAGCCCCAGCGAGCGCCGCGCGCGGCGCCACGGCGCGTCGGCGGGCTTGTAGATGATGTGCCGGAGATCGTTGAGCCGGCCCGGATTGGGCGGCTTGCCGGCGGCGATCCAGCGCTCGCGGGACTGGCCGCCTTTCCAGGCGCGGGTGGTGAAGCCGAGGATCTCGACCTTGACGCCGCAGCGCTCGAGCGTGCGCGCCAGGATGTCGGCGCTCATCGCCGCCACGGTGATCGGCCGGCCGCGCATCGAGCCCGAATTGTCGATCAGCAGGGTCACCACCGTGTCGCGGAAGTCCGTCTCTTTCTCTTGCTTGTAGGAGAGTGGGTAGACCGGGTTGGTGATGACGCGCGAGAGCCGCGCCGCGTCGAGCATCCCTTCTTCGAGGTCGAACTCCCAGGCACGCGTCTGTTTGGCGAGGAGGCGGC
Organism: Alphaproteobacteria bacterium; assembly: GCA_030039975.1. Lineage (GTDB taxonomy): Bacteria > Pseudomonadota > Alphaproteobacteria > ATCC43930 > CGMCC-115725 > DAHUYF01. Next base: position 2,285 of record JASHUO010000635.1, on the reverse strand, counting down.
GCTGCAGCCGGTTGGCAAGCCGGCCGATGACGCTCTGGAGATGCGAAAGCTGCTGATCGAGCAGGCCGCGCAGCCGCGTCAGCTCATCCGGGTCGCACAGCCCCTCGGCTTCGACCGTCTCGTCGCACTCGGCCGTGAAGGCGCGATACGCGGAAGGATCGTCATTGAGCCCGTGGCGCGGCAGATTGCCGGGGCGGCCGGGCCGGCCGGGATCATCGTCTCCGGCGCCCGGCATCAGCTCGCCCTCGATCTCTTCGGCACCGTCGGGCTGGCCATCCTCTTGCTGATGCTCCGGCACGCCGCCTTCGAGCGCGCCTTGCGCCCCGGCGGCAGCGCCCTCGCCGCCATCGCTCTGGCTCTCGCTCTGATCGGCGTCGTCGCCCTCGCCTTCCTGCTCCTCGCTCTCCGCCTCTTGCTCGACATCGCCGAGATCGAGGTCGAGATCGTGGATGAGCTGGCGCGCGGTCTTGGCGTAAGCGTCCTGATTGCCGATATGGCGGCCGAGCTCGATCAGGTCGCGGCCGACCTTGCCCTCGAGGAAGGGCCGCCACACTTCGACGACGCGCTGCGCCGCGGGCGGCGGCGGCGCGCCGGTCAGCGCCTCGCGCGTCAGCAGCCGGACGGCCTCGGCAAGCGTCGTGTCGTTGCGCTCCGCCAGATGCTCATAGCCCTGGCGGCGATAGCGCTCGTCGAGCATGGCGGCAAGATTGTTGGCGACGCCGGACATGCGCCGGGCACCCAGCGCCTCGACACGCGCCTGCTCGACGCCTTCGAAGATAGCGCGCGCGGTCTCGCCTGACGGCAGCCGCTTTGCATGCAAGGCGGTGTCGTGATAGCGCAGCTTCAACGCCGCGGCATCGGCCGCGCCGCGCACCGGTGCTGCTTCGGTGACGCTGAGATCACGGCCGGGCAGCGGCAGGCGGACACGCGTTCCCGCCGCGGCCGCGGGCTCGGCGCCGTAGCTCACCGTCACATCTTCGCGCGACGCGATCGCCCGCACCGTGGCGGCGGTGGCGCGCTTGAAAACCTCGAGCGGCGTCTCGTTCTCGGCCAAGGCTTAGCTCTAAGATTTAGATAGACCGCGGAGGCACGGAGGACACGGAGAATAAGACGATGGGCGCGCGAAGCGCGCCAGTCCTTTCTTCTCCGTGTCCTCCGTGCCTCCGTGGTTCATCTTTATTCCCGGGACCAACGCGCCAACGCACTTGCATCAAACCAGCTGCGCCTTGACGCCGGTCTCCTTGAGTTCGCTGCCGAAGCAGCGCTGGTAGTACTCGGCGACCGTGGCGCGCTCGACCTCGTCGCATTTGTTGAGGAAGGTGAGGCGGAAGCCGAAGGCGACATCGTTGAAGATGCGCGCATTCTCCGCCCAGGTGATGACCGTGCGCGGCGACATGACGGTGGAGATGTCGCCGTTGATGAAGCCGGAGCGCGTCAGCTCGGCGAGCGCCACCATGGCATGGATGGCGCGGCGCCCTTCTTCGGTGTCCCAGCTCGGCGCCTTGGCCAGAACGATGTCCACCTCCGCCTCATGCGGCAGGTAGTTGAGCGTCGCGACGATGTTCCAGCGGTCCATCTGGCCCTGGTTGATCTGCTGCGTGCCGTGATAGAGACCGGTGGTGTCGCCGAGACCGACCGTATTGGCCGTGGCGAAGAGGCGGAAAGCGGGGTGCGGGCGGATGACCCGGTTCTGATCGAGCAGGGTCAGCTTGCCCTCGACCTCGAGCACGCGCTGGATGACGAACATGACGTCGGGCCGGCCCGCATCGTATTCGTCGAAGCAGAGGGCTGTCGGATGCTGCAGCGCCCAGGGCAGCAATCCTTCGCGGTATTCCGTCACCTGCTTGCCGTCGCGCAGCACGATCGCATCCTTGCCGACGAGATCGATGCGGCTGATATGGCTGTCGAGGTTGACGCGGATGCACGGCCAGTTGAGCCGCGCGGCGACCTGCTCGATATGCGTCGATTTGCCGGTACCGTGATAGCCCTGGATGAGGACGCGGCGGTTGTAGGCGAAGCCGGCGAGGATGGCCAACGTGGTGTCATGGTCGAAGCGGTAGGCCTCGTCGATATCCGGGACATGGTCGTCGGCGCGCGAGAAGGCAGGCACCTGCATGTCGCTGTCGACGCCGAAGGTCTGCCGCACGGAAACGGTGATGTCGGGCCGGTCGAGCGGAGTCTCTGCCGGGGTGGATTGTGGCGAAGCCATCGGATCGGTCTTTCTGGTAGGACGGTCGGGGGTCTTATAGCGCTGAAATCAGCCGGAAGGGAAATAGCTGGCCTTG